>DATFZP010000094.1:0-5484 GCA_035314405.1 Solirubrobacteraceae bacterium
CGTGCTGCTAGCGAGGGCCGCGCGCATGCCCGCCGAGGATGTCGCCCCGCTGCGCTACGGACCGCCCGTATCCCCCCATCTGGCGGCCGAGCTCGCGCATGAGCGCATCGACCCGGCGCGGCTGTTGCGCGGCGCCCGCGCCGCGCATGACGGCGCGCTCGTCGTGGAGGGCGTGGGCGGGCTGCTGACGCCGCTGACCGACGACTTCGCGGTGCGCGACCTCGCGGCGGCGCTCGGGCTTCCCGTGCTGATCGCCGCTCGGCCCGGTCTCGGCACGATCAACCACACCCTGCTCACCGTGCAGGCGGCGCGCGCCGCAGGGCTCGAGCTGTGCGCCGTGGTGATGACGCCCTGGCCGGGCGACCCGTCGCGGATGGAGCTCTCGAACCGCCGGACGATCGCCCGCCTGGGAGCCGTCGAGGTCCACGGGCTGGACATCCTGGACGGCCCCGATCCGGCGGATCTGGCGCGGGCCGGGGAGGACCTGCCCTGGCGGGGCTGGCTCGGCGAGCCTCAGCCCGGCGTACCGGCGCGCGCGGCCTGAACGACCGCCTCGGCGACCGTCGCGAGCTCGTCCGCGTCGATCACGTAAGGGGGCATCGTGTAGAGGAGGTCGCGGAAGGGGCGCAGCCACACGCCGCGCTGCACGGCCGCGGCGGTCGCGGCCGCCAGATCGACCTGGCCCTTCAGCTGCACCACGCCGATCGCGCCGAGCACCCGCACATCCGCCACGCCCGGCAGCTCGCGCGCCGGCTCGAGGCCCGCTCCCAGCCCGCCCTCGATGGCGCGCACGCGCTCGCGCCATCCCGCTTCGCCGAGCTCGGGGGGACCGCCGCCGTTCGTGAGCACATCGAGGGATGCCAGCGCGACCGAGCAGGCCAGGGGGTTCGCCATGAACGTCGGTCCGTGCATCAGCCCGGCGCCCTCTCCGCCGGACACCGCGTCGGCCACCGCTCGCGTGCAGAGCGTGGCCGCGAGGGTCAGATAGCCGCCGGTGAGCGCCTTTCCGACGCACATCACGTCCGGGGCGATCCCCGCGTGATCGCTCGCGAACAGCGCACCGGTGCGGCCGAAGCCGGTCGCGATCTCATCGAGGACGAGCAGCAGGTCGTGCTTGTCGCACAGCCTTCGCAACAGGGCGACGCACTGTGGCGAATGAAAGCGCATGCCCCCCGCTCCCTGGACGACGGGCTCGAGGATCACCGCCGCGAGCTCCCCGGCGTGACGGGCGGCCAGATCGCGGACCCCGGCCGCCCAGCGCTCGTCGAGACCCGAGTGGAAGCCGTCCGGGGGACGCTCGGCGAAGACGTGGCGCGCCAGCACTCCGGCGAACAGGCTGTGCATCCCCCCGATCGGGTCGCACACCGCCATCGCCCCGGCGGTGTCCCCGTGGTAGCCGCCCCTGACCGTCAGCAGGCGTGTGCGTGAGGAGCGTCCGAGGGCCCGCTGGTACTGCAGGCAGAGCTTGATCGCGACCTCCACCGAGACCGACCCGGAGTCGGCCAGGAACACCCTGTCGAGGCCGTCGGGCGCGAGCGCCGTCAGCCGCTCCGCCAGCCTCACCCCCGGCTCGTGGGTGAGCCCTCCGAACATCACGTGGGCCACGCTGCCGAGCTGCTCGGCGATGGCGGCGTCGAGGGCGGGATGGCGATAGCCGTGGATCGCGCACCACCACGATGACATCCCGTCGATCAGCTCGCGACCGTCGGCCAGCCGCAGGCGCACCCCCTGGGCTGAGACCACGGGGAGCGGGGAGAAGGCACCCGGCAGGGCGCCGTAGGGATGCCACACGCGCTCCCGGTCGACCGCGAGCAGATGGTCCCAGTCGGTCAGGCCCGTCTAGTCCTCATACAGGGTGAAGTCGCGCTTGCGGGCCCCACACACGGGGCAGAACCAGGTGTCGGGAATCGACTCGAACGCCGTCCCCGGGGGGATGCCCCCGTCGGGATCGCCTTCCTCGGGGTCGTAGATGTAGCCGCAGGACTCGCAGATCCAGCGCTGGAGGGTCTCCGTCGCGCTCATCCGATGGCCGTGTCGCAGTCGTTTCTCATGCGCAGAAGAGTATCGACAGGTAGGGTCAGCCGATGCCAGCTTCCGCAGATGGCCAGGTCGGACCCGGAGAGACCTACAACCCGGGGCCGCCTGTGGCTCCCCGTCAGGCCGCCACGGTGATCCTCCTGAGGGGAGGCGACGAGAGGCTCGAGGTGCTGCTCGTCAGGCGCACGCCGAAGGCGAGGTTCATGGGCGGCGTGTGGGTGTTCCCCGGCGGAGCGGTCGACGCCGGGGAGGGGGCCGGCGACGAGGCCCACCGGGCAGCCGCCGTCCGCGAGCTGCAGGAGGAGGCGGGCATCGAGCTCGAGGGCCCGGAGGCGCTCGTGAAGTTCTCCCGCTGGATCACCCCAGCGCAGGTGCAGATTCGCTTCGACACGCATTTCTTCCTCGCCTCCCTGCCCCCCGGGCAGGAGCCGAGGATCGACGGCGAGGAGTGTGTGGACCTCGGCTGGTTCGCACCGAGGGACGCCCTCGCCTCCCACGCGGCCGGGGAGCTCCCCCTCGTGTTCCCGACGATCAAGCACCTCGAGCAGCTCGGGGAGTTCGCCTCGGTCGATGAGCTGCTCGGCTACGCCCGCGACAGGACGGTCGAGCCGATCGAGCCGAGGGTCGTGCTCGAGGGTGAGGTCGCACGCATCCTGCTGCCGGGGGACGAGGGGTACTGATGCGACAGCCGCCGGGCCGCCCGGCTGCTCACCCCTGCTGCTGGGCGTCGATCACGTGGCTGACCGCATTGATGAGGCCGAGGTGGGTGAAGGCCTGGGGGTAGTTTCCGAGGTGGCGCCCGGATGAGGCCTCGAGCTCCTCGGCGTACAGGTCCAGCGAGGAGGAGTAGGACAGCAGGCGCTCGCACAGCTGCTCGGCGTCGCGGTGCTCTCCGATCTCCGACAGGGCGGAGACCAGCCAGAATGAGCAGATCAGGAACGTGCCCTCCTCGCCGGTGAGGCCGTCGTCGGTTTCCGACGTGCGATAGCGCAGGACGAGGCCGCCCTCCGTCAGTTCGTCGCGGATCGCCGTCACGGTCGCCCGCACCCGCTCGTCGTCGGCGCCGAGGAAGCGGACGAGGGGGACGAGCAGGCTCGAGGCGTCGAGCTCGTCGCCGTCGTAGTGCTGGCGGAAGACGCCCCGCTGATCGATCCCCCGCTGCAGGATGTCGGCGCGGATCTCCTCGGCGATTGCCTGCCATTCGCCGGCTTTCCTCTCGTCGCCCCGCCGTTCGGCCAGGCGGGCGCCGCGGTCGAGGGCCACCCAGCACATGAGCTTCGAGGAGACGTAGTGGCGGGGCTCCCCGCGGGTCTCCCAGATGCCCTGGTCGGGCTCCCTCCAGACCCTGGCCGCGCATTCGACCTGGTCGCCCAGCACCGGCCACAGCCGCTCGGGGATGTGGTCGCGGCGCTTGGCGTGCAGGTACACGGAGTCGAGGACCGACCCGTAGACGTCGTTCTGGCGCTGGTTGTAGGCGCCGTTGCCGATCCGCACCGGACGGGCGCCCTCGTACCCGGCGAGGTGCTCGAGGGTGGACTCCGCCAGGTCCTTCTCCCCCTGGATCCCGTACATGATCTGCAGCGAGCCGTCCTCGTTGCGTTCCATGTCGGCGACGTACTGGATGAAGTCGTCGGCCTCCCAGTCCAGGCCCAGGGCGTGCAGGCCCCACAGGGTGAACGTGGCGTCGCGCATCCAGCAGTAGCGGTAGTCCCAGTTGCGTTCCCCCCTCGGCGTCTCCGGCAGGGAGGTGGTGGGAGCTGCCACGAGAGCCCCCGTGGGCATGAACGTCAGGCCCTTCAGGACGAGAGCGGAGCGCTGCAGATAGAAGCGCCAAGGATGATCTGGATAGGTGCCTTCCGCGAGCCACGAGCGCCAGAAGTGGCCGGTCCGCTCGAGGTGACCCTCGGCCTGCTCGACGGTGTGGGGCCCGCCCTTCTCCTCCGTCCAGGAGAGGGCGCAGAAGCGCTTCTCGCCCTCGCGGATCGTGTGACGGCCGTGGGTGCGGTTGCCCTCGACGCCCAGGCGGATGTCGCTGAACAGCCTGAAGGCGGTTATCTGGTCGGCGGCGGCGTCCGCCGTGCACACGCTCGCCTCGTCCGTTTGCACGACTGTCCAATTCGCCGCGGTCGCCCCATAGTCGAGCATCGGCTCGCACACGATCTCAACCTGCACCTCCCCCTGGAGGCATTCGACCATCCGCACGAGCAGGTGGTCGGCGTCGTAGTCGGTCGGCGGCCGGGTGTGGCTGCCGCCGTGCTTGTTGTCGTGCCAGGGGCCGATCGTGAGGGCGTCGATGACCCGCATCCAGCCCTGGGGCGTCATCCAGGTCGTCTCGATCATGTTGGTCCCCGGGATGTAGCGACGGCCGGCGGGGACGTAGACGCCGTAGGGGCCGACCCGCCAGCTGCCGGCCCCGCGATCGAGCATCGAGCCGAACACGGAGGGGGAGTCGAAGTGGGGCAGGCACATCCACTCGATCGATCCGTCGGAGGCTACGAGCGCCCCGGTGTGGCAGTCCGACAGGAAGCCGTAGTCGCCGATCGGCGGGAACGGCGACTCGGTGGAGATCGGTCGCGACCGCGGAGCGGCCCGCTCCTCCTCCGGGGGGGCGCCGGGGGAGATGCTCATCACGCCCCCCACCCGCGGCGCTCGAGCGCCGGCCGCTGCACTCCCTCGGGCAGGATCTGCTCTTCCTCGAGCTTGTCGAGGTGGGCGGCGAGGGTCACGGTGGCGGCCGGGCGCAGGGGCTCCGGGACGTCGGTCCAGACGGCGTCGAGCAGCTCCTGCACCGTCCGCCGCCCCTCGCCGAGCGCCATGATCAGCCGGTTCTCCCGGTCGATCCTGTGTGCGAGGTATTCGCCGAGCTTGCCCCGAGGGTCCCCGACGGGGGGGCCGTGACCGGGGCACAGCACGTCGAGCTCCTCGCGCAGGCGCAGGCGGGTGAGCGCCCGCAGGTAGCCGGCCATCGCCCCCGGGTCGGGGCTGATGAAGACGCTACCGCGGCCGAGCACGGCATCGCCCGTGAAGCACGCCCCGTCGGCGATGAGGGCGAAGTGATCCACCGCGTGCCCGGGCGTGGCGACGGCCTCGAAGGGGCCGAAGCGAACGCCGTCGGCGAGCACGACGTCGACCTCCCCCCGCCCACCGGCCAGCGGCGCCGGAAAGCGCTCGCGCAGGGCCGGCACGGCCTGCGAGTGGTCCTCGTGGTCATGGGTTAGAACAATTCCACCCAGGCCCCCCCGCTCCTCCACGGCGGCGAAGATGCGCTCGAGGTGGGCGTCGAGCGAAGGGCCCGGGTCGACCACCCAGGCGGGCCGTCGGGAGAGGACCCAGGTGTTGGTCCCTTCCAGGGTGAACGGGCCGGGGTTGGGAGCCCGCACACACACGGCGTCGTGGCCGGCGAGGGGATCCGCGTCCGAGCGCCGCCGCTCCGAGCCGCCCGGCGCC
>DATFZP010000095.1:0-4367 GCA_035314405.1 Solirubrobacteraceae bacterium
TCTATCGCAACAGCGCCGAGCGCACCGCCGCTCTATCCGGCTGGCTGGAGCGATACAACTGGCGACGACCACACGGCTCCCTCAACCACAAGCCGCCCGGAACTCGCCTCGCCGAGCTGAACAACGTCCTCGGGTCTTACAGCTAGACGAGGGCCGGCTGGCCCGCGGCGTCGCTCGCGATCGAGCGGATCTCCTCAGAGGCCCGTTCGAACTCGGCGTCGGAGAGCACGGGGGTGCCCTCGAAGGGAAGTTCCCTCTGCAGCTCGATCCAGGCCCGGGGTCCCGTGTACTCGTCCTTGACCTTCACCGTCACCGGCCGGGGGATCCGGTATGTGCGCAGGATCAGCACGTGCAACGGCTGGCGACCCCTCCAGCCCAGGCGCTTTTCGGCGTAGTCGGGTGTCCACACGTAAAAGGGGGAGAGGGCATCGACGCAGCGGGGATCGACGATCGTGAAGTGGCCGGTCACTTCCGCCCAGGCTCGGATGCGGACCCGGTCGGGCTGCTGGACGGGGGCGCCGGAGACGAAGCTGTGCAGAGCCGGCTCCCCGTCGCTCCAGACGCCCTCCTCGAGAGCCCGTCGCAGCTCCGGCTGATGGGACTCCCTCACGAGGTCCCCCGGCTGGTGGTCGAAGGTGGGGTACAGGAAGAAGCGCTCGTGGGCGAGCTTGAAGGGTCGGTTCCCCTGCGGGGGAACGCCCTTGCGGAGTGTGAGGAGCTGCTCGCCTTCCGCTAGCGCACGGACGGTGACAGCCCATTCTTTGAAAGCAATTGGCATGAATGCGGTACCGACGGGATGAGGTGGAACTGCTGGACCTACGGCGCGTGTGACCCTGTGGGAGACCTTGCCGAGGGGTTAAAGATACGAAACCTGAGCGAAAACCCCAAATCCCCTGCAAAACGAGCTCTTTTTCGGGGGTACTTCCTGGCCGTGCGGCCAAACTGCTCGTCCAGCCCCCTTACAGCCGACGCCCGGCGAGTCCCTCGGCGGCCTCGATCATCGCCGCGTAGTCCAGCTCCCCGTGCCCCCTGCCCATCGTTGCCGTGAGCAGGTCGCGGGCGTGTGAGGCCGACGGGAACGGCACCCCGGCCGTCTGGGCCTCCTCCAGGCAGAGCCTCACGTCCTTGAGCATGTGGGCCGTCTTGAACAGGGTCGTGTAGTCGTGCCGGCGCATCGGCTCCGCCTTCAACTGCAGCTGGGCCGAGGCGCCGGAGCCGGAGGCGACGACCTCCTGGAAGGTGTCGAGGTCGATGCCCGTGGCGTCGGCCAGCAGCAGCGCCTCGGCGACCGCCGCGGCGTTGGCGGCGCCAAGGGAGTTGTTGATCAGCTTCAGCATCTGGCCCTGGCCGAGCGCGCCGACGTGGACGACCAGGCTGCCCATCTCCTCGAGCAGAGGCCGGGCCCTGTCGAACTCCTCCGCCGGCCCCCCGGCCATGATCGTGAGCGTGCCGTCCTCGGCCCTCGGCGAGGAGCCGGTCACCGGGGCATCGAGCATCGCCGCCCCGGCCTCGGTGAGGGCTGCGCCGATCCTCCTCGCGTCGGGCGGGGCGATCGTCGAGGAGTCGATCGCCAGCAGGCCGGGGCGGGCCGCCTCGATCACCCCGCCGGGGCCGAGCATGATCGAGGCGACCTGCTCTCCGTCGACGACCATGCTGATGACGATGTCGCTGCCCGCGGCGACCTCCGCAGGGGTGGCGAGGGCGCTCGCCCCATGCGAGCGGGCCCAGGCCTCGGCCTTCCCCGGCGAGTGGGTCCAGACGGCGAGGGGGAAGCCCGCCCGGGCGACGTTGGCGGCCATCCGCGACCCCATGATCCCCAGGCCGAGGAAGCCAACGCGCTCGTGTCCGTCAGCCCGGTGCATCGCCGTATCCTCCACCACCGGGCGTTTCGATGCGCAGGCGCTGTCCGCGCTGCAGCGTACCCGTGGCCTTGCCCGGCAGCGGGCTGCCGTCGAGCAGGTCCCGCCCGGGGGCTCCCGGCCCGCCCCCGGCAGCCCCCCGCGGCGCGTGTCGGCGGCGCTCTGCGATCAGCGAGAAGCTCATCTCGGCGAGCGCTTCGATCTCCCTGATGACACCGTCCCCGCCCCGCCGCCGTCCCCCTCCCCCGGAGCCACGGCGGCGGGCGTACTCCACGAGGCGCAGGGGGAATTCCCGCTCGAGTGCCTCGATCGGGGTGTTGAGGGTGTTGCTCATCGCCACGTGCACGCAGCTCGGGCCGTCGGCGTCGGCGCACGCCCCCTGCCCGCCGCCGAGCGTCTCGTAGTAGGAGAAGTCGCGGTTGCCGAGAGTGAGGTTGTTCATCGTTCCCTGCCCCTGGGCCAGGCCGAACGCCGCGAGGACCAGGTCGGCGACGCGGGAGGAGGTCTCGACGTTGCCCGCCGCCACCGCGGCGCCCGGGCGGGCCCTGAGCACGGTGCCCTCGGGAACCCGCAGGTCGATCGGCCGGTAGGCCCCGGCCGAGGCGGGGATGTCGGGGTCGGTGAGGACCCTCACCGCGAACAAGCAGGCCGACCGGGTCACCGCGAGAGGGCAGTTGAGGTTGCCCTCGTGCTGGGGGGCGCTGCCGTGGAAGTCGAGGATCAGGGTGTCGCCCTCGACCCTCGCCCGCAGTCGTAGGGGGAGATCGCGATCGGGCGCCTCGAGAACGTCCTCGGCGACCCGCTCGCCGTCCGCCATCTCCGCCAGGCAGGCTCGGGTGCGACGCTCGGAGTACGCGAGCACGGAGTCGGTGGCCTCCCTCAGGCGGTCGTGGCCGAGTCGCCTCGCGAGCTCTGCCAGTCGCCGGGCGCCCGTGTCGTTGGCCGCCAGCTGGGCCTTCAGGTCGGCCCGTCGCTCGGCCGGTTGGCGCATCCGGGTGACCAGCTCCTCGAGCGCTCCCGCGTCGAGGGGCCGGGGGGAGATCACCACCCCCTCCTCCTCCAGCGAGTGGCTGTCGGCGGGCATCGAGCCGGGCACGCGGCCGCCGACGTCGGCGTGGTGGGCGCGGCTCGCGGCGAATCCGAGCAGGAGGCCGTCGCCGGAGAAGACCGGGGTGATGACGGTGATGTCGGGGAGGTGGGTGCCTCCGGCGAACGGGTCGTTGAGGATCCACGAGACCCCGGGCAGGTGTCTCTCGCCGAGCACCGCCGCCACGGCCGCGGGCATCGCTCCCAGGTGCACCGGTATGTGCTCGGCCTGCATCACCATCTCGCCGTCGGCGTCGAACAGGGCCGTGGAGGCGTCACGGCGCTCCTTGATGTTGGATGAGTGGGCCGACCGGATCAGCACGACGCCCATCTCTTCACAGGCCGCCTTCAGGGCGCCCCCGACGACCTGCAGCTCGATCGGGTCGAGCATCGCCCTAGTCCCCCCGTGCTCCCCGTCGCAGATGGATCGTCCCATGTGGATCGACGCTCCCCAGCCATCCCGCCGGCACGAGCAGGGTCGCCTCGGGCAGCGCCCACAGCGCGGGCCCGCCCACCTCGGCGCCGGGCGGGGGCTCGCCGCGATGGATCTCCGCCTGGACCGGGACTCCGCCGAGGACGATCGGTCGCCGCTCCCCGGGAACCCTCGGGCTGTGCAAGCCGTTCGCGGTCGCCGCCTCTGGGCGCAGTTCCGGTGCCCTGCCCCACACCGACACGCGGATGTTCACGAGCTCCACCTCGCCGTCGTCGTCCCTGTAGCCGTACCGGCGCTCGTGGGCCTCGGCGAACGCTCCCCACAGCGCCTCGGGCTCGAGCCCCGCTCCCCGGGGGCGCTCGAGCCGGAGCTCCTCCTCGACCGACAGCTCGAAGGACTGGCCGCGATAGCGCAGCTCGTGGCGGGCTCGCACCCTCGTGGGG
Organism: Solirubrobacteraceae bacterium; assembly: GCA_035314405.1. Classification (GTDB taxonomy): domain Bacteria; phylum Actinomycetota; class Thermoleophilia; order Solirubrobacterales; family Solirubrobacteraceae; genus Palsa-744. The sequence continues at coordinate 3,822 of DATFZP010000095.1, forward strand.
GCCTCCTCGAGAGCGTCGGCCGCCTCCGCCACGAGCCTGTCCCGCTCGAGATCCAGGCGCTCTCGCGAGAGTCCATCCGCCCGCAGCATGACCGTGCGGGCGATGTCCCGTCTGGGGGCCGCGGCGGCCAGTCCCAGCGCGCAGAGCACCCCCGAGGCCCGCGGGCAGAGGATCCGGGAGATGCCCAGCTCGTCCGCGAGGGCTGCTGCGTGCAGGGGCCCGGCGCCGCCGAAGGGCATCAGGGCGTATTCCCTCGGGTCGATCCCCCGCTCGACGGTCATCACCCGCAGCGCCCCCAGCATCTCGGCCTCGGCGACCCTGACGATGCCTTCGGCGCACGCGCGGGGCTCGAGGCCCAGCTCGCCGGCGAGGCCCCCCACCGCCCGCTCGGCGGCATCGAGGTCGAGCTGCACGTCGCCGGCAAGGGGGGAGTCCGCGAGCAGCCGTCCGAGCAGCAGGTTGGCGTCGGTGACCGTCGGCTGTGTGCCGCCGCGCCCGTAGCAGGCCGGCCCTGGAACCGCTCCCGCCGAGGCCGGACCCACCCTC
>DATFZP010000096.1:0-2988 GCA_035314405.1 Solirubrobacteraceae bacterium
GGCGGGACTGCTCGGCGACTGGGGTGAAGCCCCCGGCGGCTCGGCGGGACTGCTCGGCGACTGGGGTGAAGCGCCCGGCGGCTCGGCGGGTGCGCCCTGCGGCTCGGCGGGTGCGCCCTGGGGCTCGACCGGGGCATCCCCGGGAGGACTCGACGGCGTCCCGAGGGATCCCGCCCCGTCGCCCATCGGGGCAAAGGGGACGGCGGAGTCCCCCCGCAGCTCGAAGTACATGACCGACGCGGCGAGCGCCGGCAGCGGGGCCGTGAGGATGCCCACCACGACCCTCACCGCCAGACCGAGGCCTTCGCCCACCGATTCGGCGCCGTACCCGATCAACGCCGAGACCACCGCGACGAGGAGGTAGAGGACCAGGATCACCCCGAACACCGCCCAGCCGTTGCCCCGGACGAGCGTCCGGCTGCGCGAGAGCGCCCGCAGGCCCTGTGGGCGCTCGAGCACCACGACGGGGGCGGCGAGCGCCCATATGGTGATCAGGATCAGGCCCGGGATGACGAGCAGGAAGAACCCGACCACGACCCCGATCCCGGCCACGATGCCGACGAGGATCAGCTTGCCGAGGACCGGCATCGCGGCGTTCAGCAGCTGCCTCACGGTCGCGTCCCGACGACCGTCCTGGACGTCGGCCACGAGCTCGACGACCATCCCGGTGAACAGGGTGGTGGCGACGATGTAGATGATCAGGGCGAGGACCGCGAGCCCGGAGCTCGCCGCCACCAGCAGAGCCGAGATGATCCCGGTGAACACGAACACGACGGCCGCGGCCGGCATCAGCACCGAAGCCTGGTCGACGTAGATGTCGAACACCCGGCTGATCGTCTGGCCAACCTCGAGTTTTCTCTGCATGGGTTCCCTTCCGGGTCTCGTCGTCGGCGGCCGGCGGGGCAACGTTAGGCCACGACCCCGACGGCTCGCTCGCTCTCAGGCGACGGCCGCTCCCCCGGGCGCGCCGCGCCGCTCGGCCCGTCGCTGCTCGCGGACCCGCCGCAGGACCCCCTTGCGACCGTGCTCCTGGAGCCCTCCATACAGGCGGCGGATCTCGACCAGCACCTGATCGGCGACCGCCTGCTGCTGCTCCCTGGTGGGGTCCTCGACCGCCTCCCAGCGGATCGGGTCGCCGTACTGGACGGTGACCTTGGGGAACTGCAGCCGCTTCCAGTTGCGGATCCGGGAGGAGCCGTAGATCGCGATCGGGACGACCGGGGCGCCCGTCTCGAGCGCCAGACGCCCGATGCCCCGCTTGGCCTGTTCGGCGACCTTGCCCGTCCTCGAGCGGCCCCCCTCGCAGTACATCGTGATCGCGCCCCCCCGTTCGAGGATCGCCCGGGCCGTGATGAAGGTGTCCTCGTCCCGGGCCCCCCGTCTGACGGGGAACACGCCGCCGTGGGAGTAGATGAACTCCATCGGCCCGTGGAACAGCTGCGACTTGGCCATGAAGCGGACCTTCCGCCGGATGTAGCACCCCATCAGGAAGTGATCCATGAAGGAGAAGTGGTTGGGCGCGAGGATCACCGCGCCGGCGCCCGGGACCTTCTCGGTGGAGATCGCCCTGGTGCGCAGCAGCGTGTAGGCGTAGATCGAGGTGAAGACCCGCACAATCTCGTAGACCCAATCCGGTTCGCGCGTGCGGGCCCGCTCGTGGAAGCGGTCGAAGTACTCCTTCGGACGAGGGTCGGAGTACACCTGCTCGCGCATGGGTGCAAGGTCGGTCATCTACTGCGCTGTACCTCCCACGGCCGGCTAGGTTACCCGGGTCGCGTTCTCGCCATGATGTTCGATCTCTCCAGTCTGGCACCAGTTGCCGGGATCGATCGGTCGGGAGGCCTGACTATTGTCCCTGTCCAGTGGCCGCGAACCGCGTAGGGAGGATCGGATGACTGACATCGAGGCTCACATCACGGGCACCGTGTGGAAGATCGAGTGCTCGGTCGGCGACACGATCGAGGAGGGCGACACGGTGGCGATCCTCGAGTCGATGAAGATGGAGATGCCCGTCGAGGCCGAAGACGCGGGGACCGTCACGGAGATCCGCTGCGAGGAGGGCCAGGCGGTGAACGAGGGCGACACTCTCGTCGTCCTCGACTGAGCGGTCCGGGCGCGGGCGGCGGCGCGCGGCCAGCAGCTAGCCTGTCGAGTCGGTGTCAGGAGTCGCCCCCCCAAGCGAGCTGGCCGACGGGAAGCTGCTCGTCGACGAGCCCGCCCCCGGCGTGGTGCGCCTGACGATCTCCAACCCGGCCAAGCGCAACGCGCTGGACCACCCGATCCTCGACGCCATCACCGCCACCCTCGCCGAGCTGGGCGCGCCGGAGCGGCGGGCGGGGTGCGTGATCGTGACCGGCGCCCACGGGATGTTCTCGGCCGGCTACGACATCGGGGAGATCCCCGAGGAGGAGTTCGAAGAGCGGGCCGAGCGGCTCGTCGCCCACCCGTTCACCCAGGCGATCGACGCGCTGGAGGCGTTTCCCCACCCCACCCTCGCGGTCCTGCCGGGGCACACGATCGGAGGGGGCCTCGAGCTCGCCCTGTCCTGCGATCTGCGGCTGGCGGAGGACGACATCAAGCTCGGGATGCCCCCGGCGAAGCTCGGCCTCGTGTACTCCCACACCGGTGTGCGCAGGTTCCTCGACGCGATCGGGGCCACCCGCACCCGCGAGCTGTTCCTGCTCGGGCGCTACATCGACGCGGACACCGCCCTGCAATGGGGCCTCGTCAACCGCGTCGCCCCGGCCTCCGAGCTGGAGGCGGTGGCCCTCGAGCTCGCGGAGGAGCTGGCCGGCAACGCGCCCCTTGCCCAGACGGGCAACAAGCGTGTGATCGGCGAGCTGTTGCGGGCCGAGGGGGCGCTGCCGGGGGACGTGGAAGAGGAGCTCATCGAGCTGCGGCGGGCGTCGTTCTCCTCGGCCGATCTGCGGGAGGGGATGAGGGCGTTCTCCGAGAGACGCCCCCCGCGGTGGCTCGGCAGGTAGCCGT
>DATFZP010000097.1:0-5585 GCA_035314405.1 Solirubrobacteraceae bacterium
GTTCTGCTTTTCCCCCTGCTCGGGATGCTCGTGATCGCGTTCGGCTTCCGCTCGCTGTCCGGTCGGTCGGCGGGATGGATCGGGACCGCGGCGATCCTCCTCTCGTTCCTCGCCGCCATCGCCACCCTGATCTCCCTGCAGGGGCACTCCCCCGGCCATCGCCAGCTCGTCTCCTCGCTCTGGCAGTACGCCTCGACCGTCGGTGTGGACGGGGAAATGTCGATCCTCGTCGACCCCCTGTCGGTGTACATGATCCTCACCGTCACAGGCATCTCCACGCTGATCCATCTCTACTCGGTCGCCTACATGGACAAGGATCGGGGCTTCTGCCGGTTCTTCTCCTACCTGAACTTCTTCGTCTTCTCGATGCTCCTGCTGGTGCTCGCGGGCAACTTCCTGGTGCTGATCATCGGCTGGGCGTTCGTGGGGGCGGCGTCCTACCTGCTGATCTCCTTCTGGTATCGCCGCACGACGGCGACACGGGCGGGGATCAAGGCGTTCGTGATCAACGTCGTCGGCGACGTGGGGCTGGTGCTGGGCACGTACTTCATCTTCAAGCACACGGGGACGCTCGACTTCCTGAAGGCCTTCCATGCGACCGAAGCGGGGGCGTTCGGCACGAGCCCCAACAACGGCGATCTCGTCGCCGGCTGCCTGTGCCTGCTCGTGGGGGCGTTCGCCAAGTCGGCCCAGATCCCGCTGCACACCTGGCTTCCCGACGCAATGGAGGGGCCCACCCCGGTCAGCGCCCTGATCCACGCCGCCACGATGGTGACCGCCGGGGTGTACCTGATCGCGCGTATGCACCCCCTCTTCGAACGGGCCCCCTCGGCTCAGGACGTGGGCGCTGTGATCGGCGCGGCGACGCTGCTCGTGGCCGGCTCGGTCGCGCTCGTGCAGACCGACATCAAGCGGGTGATCGCCTACTCGACGATGTCCCAGATCGGCTACATGATCATGGGCGTCTCGGTGGGGGCGTATGCCGCGGGGCTCTTCCACCTGATGACCCACGCCTTCTTCAAGGCCCTCCTGTTCATGGCCGCGGGGTCGATCATCGGGGCGATGGCGGGCGAGCAGTCCCTCGATCGCATGGGTGGCTTCCGCAAGGCGATGCCGTTCACCTACGGCTGCTTCCTGATCGGGGGGCTGGCGCTGTCGGGCATCCCCCCGTTCTCGGGGTTTTTCTCCAAGGATGAGATCCTGCTCGTCACCGGCGAGCGAGGGGGCTGGCACTGGGCGCTGTACGTGGCCGGCTCCCTCGGGGCGTTCCTCACCGCGATCTACACCTTCCGGATGATCTTCCGTGCATTCCTCGGAGAGCCGGTGGCGGAGGCGCGGGAGCTCGAAGGCGGCCACCCCCACCACGCGGAGGTCCCCCGCAATCCCGACAACGGAGAAGTCGAGGACCTCGACGTGGGCTTCCCCGGACCGACCCACGCAATCGCCGAGCGCTCCGTCCCGATGCGCGTGGCGATGGCCGTGCTGGCGGTCGGGGCGACCGCCATCGGGCTGATCCAGATCCCAAAGCTCGACTTCGTCGTTGATGACTTCCTGCGGCCGTCCTTCTCCTCATCGCCGCTGTATGAACCGCACACCCGCAACGGAGTGCTCGTCCTCGGGCTGGTGCTCGGCACGGTGCTCGGCCTGGCCGGGATCGCGATCGCCTATCGCATCTGGGTGGCCCGTCCCGGGACCGCCACGGCGATCCGCGAGCGCCTGGAGCCGGTGTATGAGCTGCTCGTGCACAAGTGGTACTTCGACGAGCTGATCAACGCCGTGGTCGTGCGCCCCGTCGCCGCGGCGGGGAACTTCGCCAAGGACACCTTCGAGGGGCGGGTGATCGACGACACCATCGTGGGCGGCACGAGCGGGATCGTCCGCGCCGGGTCGGCCGCGGTGAGGGCCGCCCAGAACGGATTCGTTCGCTACTACGCCGCACTCCTCGTCCTCGGCGTGGCAGCCGTCGGCTTCTACCTCCTGCTGCAGTCCTGAACCGAGTCGATTCGATCATGCCACCCCTCTCGATCCTCGTCTGGCTCCCCGCGGTGAGCGGCATCCTCGGCGCGCTCCTCGCCGCGTTGGTGGATCGGGGCGGCTCCCGCCCCCAGGAGGGCCCCGCGACGGACGACGGCGAACGGAGGTGGGCGCCGGCCGGCGTGATGGCGCTGATCGGCGCCGTCGTGGCGCTCGCCCTGGCGATCGGCTACATCGCCGACTACTCCCCCGGCGGGCCGGCCCTCCAGCACGTCACCGACGTGGTCTGGATCTCGGCATTGGGGATCCACTACAAGCTCGCCGTGGACGGCCTGAACGTGTTCCTCCTCGGGCTGACCACGCTGCTGTTCGCCGCGGCGGTGCTGGCCGCCAACATGCGCACCTGGGATCGCCCCCCGCTCTTCTACTTCCAGTTCATGCTCGCCGAGTCGGCGGTGCTGGGGGCCTTCCTCGCCCAGGATCTCGCCCTGTTCGTGGCGTTCTTCGACCTGATGCTGATCCCCTTCTACTTCCTGATCGGCGGCTGGGGCCGGGAGCCCGGGAGGGTCAGGGCGACGCTCAAGCTTGTGATCTACACGCTCGTCGGCTCGCTGCTGATGCTCGCCGCGGCGATCGCCACGGGGGTGCTCGCGGCCCAGCAGGGGGGAGGGCACATCACCTTCGTCCTCTCCTCCCTGCAGGCGACCCCCCTCAGCACGGGATCCCAGGAGTGGATCTTCCTGTTCTTCGCGGCGGCGTTCCTCGTGAAGATGCCCGCCTTCCCTCTGCACGGATGGATGCCCGACGGATACCGGGCGATGCCGATCGAGGTCCTGATGGTCTTCTCCGGGGTGCTCTCGAAGGTGGGCGCGTACGGCTTCCTGGCGATCGTCCTGCCCCTCTACCCGCAGGCGGCCGTCCACTTCCAGATGCTGATGCTGCTGATAGCTCTGGCCTCGATCATCTACGGCTCCCTGCAGGCTTTCAGCCAGACCGACGCGCGGCTGATCGCCGGGTACTCCTCGGTGGCCCAGCTCGGCTTCATCACCCTCGGCATCTTCGCGCTGAACGCCCAGGGGGCCCAGGGGGCGCTCCTGCAGATGGTCAACCACGGCCTCGTGGTCGCCCCGATCCTGTTCATCATCGCGCTGCTGGCGAAACGCTCGGGCGGCTCGGAAGACATCCGCGAGATGGGCGGGATCGCCTTTCGGGCGCCGGTCCTGGCGACCCTGTTCCTCGTCGTCGCCCTCGCCACCCTGGCGATGCCGGGCTCCTCGAACTTCGTCGGCGAGTTCCTGATCCTGCTCGGGGTCTTCAACAGCAAGCTCGCGATCGCCGTGATCGCGTTCAGCGGCGTGGTGATGGCGAGCGTGTACGCCCTGCGGCTGTTCATCCGATCGATGCACAACCGCGTCGGCGCCCACGTCGACTCTCGCGAGATCAGCCTGTGGGACGGCGCGGTGCTCGCCCCCCTGGTGGCGGTGATCGTGTTCCTCGCGCTATACCCGCAGCTGGCGCTGCACCGCAGCGAACGGGCGGTGGCCGCCTCCGTCCTCGCGGTGCAGCGGCAGAGCGCGCCCCGCGCTCCGATCTACGGATCGGCGCCGCCGATCCTCGCCCAGGTCTCGAGGCCCTCGGGGGTTGCCAGGTGAGCGCGGCGATCCTCACATTCACGAGCGCCCACGCAACCGACCACCTGACCGGGCCCCACGTCGACTTCGCCGGCCTGTCCCCGCTGATCGCCCTGCTCGGGGGAGCGGTGCTCGTGCTGCTGCTCGGCCTGATCGCATCCCACTGGGTGCGCGCCCAACTGGTCCCCGCGACGACCCTCGCCGTCCTCGGGGTGGCCCTCGGGCTCACCATCTGGCAGTGGAACGAACAGAAGTCGATCGTCTCCGGGGCCCTGAGGGTCGACGATCTCGCCCTCTGCCTGAACCTCATCCTGATCGCCGGGGGAGCCTGCACCGTGCTCCTGGCGTGGCGATCGATGGCGGCCCGGGAAGCCGCCCACGGCGAGTTCCACGCTCTGCTGCTGACCTCCATCGGGGGCATGTCGCTGCTGGCCAGCGCCCAGAACACGGTCGCGATGTTCATCGGCCTCGAGCTGTTGTCGATCCCCCTATACGTCCTCTGCGCGACGGAGCTGCGGCGGGAGCATTCCCTGGAGTCGGGGCTGAAGTACCTGATCATCGGCTCCGTCGGGTCGGCCACGCTGCTCTACGGCCTGGCGATGATCTACGGTGCCACCGGCGACACCGACTTCAACGCGATCGCCCTGGCCCTTTCCCGCTCGGGCCTGGCGAGCGACCCGCTGACGCTGACGGGGATCGCCCTGTGCGTGGCCGGCCTCTGCTTCAAGGCGTCAGTGGCCCCATTCCACCAGTGGACGCCGGACGTCTACGAGGGCGCTCCCACGCCGGTGACGGCGTTCATGGCAGTCACCACCAAGGTCGCCGCGTTCGGCGTGTTCCTGCGCTTCTTCGACGTCGCCCTGGTCGGGGCCCAGACGAGCTGGGCGCCCGTCCTCGCGGTGCTGGCGACGATCACGATCATCGTCGGCAACGTCGGCGCGCTGGGACAGTCCTCGATGAAGCGGATGCTCGCCTACTCCTCGGTCGCACAGGCCGGGTACATGCTCGCGGGGGTCGTGGTGGCGACCAAACTGGGCGCCCAGGCGACTGTCTTCTACCTCGCCGTGTACCTGATGATGAACATGGCCGCCTTCGCCGTGATCGTCGCCCGCGAGCGCCAGACCGACCTCGGCGACTCGATCGGGGCGATCGCCGGGCTCGGGAGGGAGCGCCCCCTGCTGGCCTGGCCGATGACCTTCGCGATGCTGGGCCTCGCCGGCATCCCCGCCACAGCGGGCTTCATCGGGAAGTTCTACCTGATCGACGCCTCCGTCGCCGGGGGCTACACGTGGCTCGGCGTGGTGATCGTGATCGGGTCGATGATCTCCCTCGGCTACTACCTCCCCGTGATCGCCGCGATGTGGATGCGCGAAGCCCCCGTCCCCGCTCCCGAGCCACCGGCGGGGGCCGTCGGCGGCCTGCCCGCGCTCGCCGGCGGCTCTCCCGAGCTCGACGCCGAGACGCCCGCCGGCGACGACGTCACTCCCGCCCCCGGGGAGCGCAGCGAGCCGCTCGCCCGGGCGAGCCAGCCGGAGGTGATGCTCGTGGCGCTGCTCGCGGGGGGGGCCACCATCTTCTTCGGGATCATCCCCCAGCCGCTGTTCAACCTGGTCGACCAGATCGGCGGCGTGCTGGTAGGGCTGTTCTGAGGGCCGTTCTGAGGGCCGCCCCCGCAGGCGTCCCGCGAGCTACAGGCGGCCCGAGGCCTCGGCCGCGGCCTCGGCGTCCTGCAGCTGGCGCTCGACGAGGTCCAGGCCGGACTCCCAGAAGCCGGGATCGGCCAGGTCGACCCCCACGATCCTACCGAGATCCTCGGGGCTGCGGGAGCCTCCGGCGGAGAGGAGCTCGATGTAGCGGGGGACCATCGCCTCGCCTTCCTGCTCGTAGCGCTGATAGACCGACAGGGCGAGCAGCTGGCCGTATGCGTAGGCGTAGACATATCCGGGGCTGCCGATGAAGTGGGGGATGTAGGACCACCAG
>DATFZP010000098.1:0-3506 GCA_035314405.1 Solirubrobacteraceae bacterium
GGCGAGCAGGTGGTCGTGGGGCAGAACCGCTTCACGGAGTCCGAGGTCTCGCCCCTGACGGCCGACGCCGAGGGGGGCATCCTCGTGATCGATCCGGCGGTCGAAGCCGAGCAGATCGACGACGTCCGCCGGTGGCGCTCCGAGCGCGACCAGGGCGCCGTCGATGAGGCCCTGTCGGCCCTGGCGCGGGCCGCCCGGGACGAGGAGGGGCGCGAGAACCTGATGATCCCGACGATCGCCGCCGCCAGGGCGGGGGCCACGACCGGGGAGTGGGCGAGGACGCTGAGGGAGGTGTTCGGTAGCTACCGGGCCCCCACCGGCGTCGGCGAGGCGGCCGCAGCCGCAGGCGACGGCGACCTCGACGAGCTGCGGGGAGAGGTCGGCCGCCTGCAGGAGAGGCTCGGACGCAGGCCGAAGATCCTCGTCGGCAAGCCCGGCCTCGACGGGCACTCCAACGGCGCCGAGCAGATCGCCCTGCGCGCCCGCGACTCGGGCATGGACGTCGTGTACGAGGGGATCCGGCTGACGCCCTCACAGATCGCCGCCTCGGCCCTGCAGGAGGGGGTGCACGTGATCGGGCTGTCGATCCTGTCGGGCTCCCACCGCAAGCTGATCCCCGCCGTGATCGACGCGCTCCACCAGGCGGGGGTGGCGGCGCCGGTGGTCGTGGGGGGGATCATCCCCGAGCAGGACGTGCCGCTGCTCGAAAGCGCCGGGGTGGCAGCGGTGTACACCCCGAAGGACTTCGACATCAACCGCATCATGCGGGACATAGTCGCCCTCGTGGGGTCCGACTCGGCCAACGGCTCCTCCTCCAACGGCGCGGCGTGAGCGCCGACGGGGCGGCCCTCGGCGAACGCCTGCGGGCGGGAGACCTCCAGGCGGCTCCGGCGGCGTTGAACCTGCTGGAGAGCACCACCGAGGACGACCGGGAGCAGTCGAGGGCCCTGCTCCGGGAGGTCTCGCCGGCGGCCCTGGGGGGGGAGGCGAAGGCCCATGTGATTGGCGTGACGGGTCCTCCGGGAGCCGGCAAGTCGACGCTGCTCTCGACGCTCGTGAGAGCGTGGCGGCACGACGGGCGGACGGTCGCGGTGCTCGCCGTCGACCCCAGCTCCCGCCTCTCGGGAGGCTCGCTGCTGGGCGACCGTGCCCGCCTCGACGTCGACCCCTCCGATCGGGGAGTCCTGATCCGCTCGACGGCCGCCGGAGAGAGGCCGGGGGGCCTCGCCGCTGCGACCCGGGCCGCCGCCCAGGCGCTGGCAGCGGCCTTCGACGTGGTGGTGATCGAGACCGTCGGGGTGGGGCAGGCCGAGACGGAGGTCGCCGAGGTGGCCGACACCGTCGCCGTGGTCGTGCAGCCCGGCTCGGGAGACGTGCTCCAGTTCCTGAAGGCGGGGATCATGGAGATCCCCGACGTGCTCGTGGTGACGAAGGCCGATCTCGGCCGGATCGCCACGAGGACCCGGCGGGACGTGAGCGCAGCCCTGAGGTCCCTCGGCTGCGGCCGGGTGCCCGTGCTCGCCGTGTCCTCCCTGCCCCCCGTGACGGGGATCGACGAGCTCGTGGGGGCGCTCGACGAGCACCGTGGTGGGCTCGATCTCGCGAGTAGGAGGCTGGCGGCCCGGCGGGAGGGTGCGCTCACCGACTTCGCCCTCCAATACGGCGAGTGGGGGCTGAGGGCCCTCGGGGGACGGCGGGCGGCACGGTCGCTGCTCGCAGAGCAGGACCCGGGCCTGGAGACGCCTGCGCTCGTGGAGGTGCTCGAGCGGGGACTGCCACGATGACGAACGCCCCCAACGCCCGCCCGACCGCCGGGACCGGCCGGGGCTCCTAGGATGGCGCGCGACCTGGCCACGATGTTCGGGGCCTTCATCCTCGCCTCCGCGGTGGCCGGGGCGCTCGGGGCCGCCAACCTCGGCACCGCCCTGTCCTTCGGCCAGATCGCGTTCGCCGCCGCCACCGTCTACGTCATGCTCAGGCGCTGATCGCCGGATCGCTCTCCGGCCTGCCGCGCATGCCGGCGGGCAGCGCGTTCGGGTGGCGCGTTAATAGGACTGTAATCCCGGTCAGCCAGGCTTAGCCGATGATCGTCCTGCTCACCTTCGCCTTCCTCGCCGGCGCCGGCACGGCGCTCTCCCCGTGCGTGCTGCCGCTGCTGCCGGCGCTGCTGTCGGCGGGGGGCGTGGGAGGCAGGCGCAGGCCCCTCGGGGTGGTGGTGGGGCTCTCGGTGACCTTCACGGTGACGATCGTGGGGGTCGCCAAGGTCGTCGGGGGGGTGGGGCTCGGCAGCGACCCCCTGAGAGGCCTGTCGGTAGTCGTGCTGCTCGTGTTCGGGCTCGCCCTGCTGATGCCCGACCTCGCCGCCCGGATGGAGGCGCCACTCTCGCGCCTGGCGCGGTTCGGGCCGAAGACGACGGGGGACGGGTTCCTCTCGGGGCTCCTCGTGGGGGGGGCGCTCGGCTTCGTGTACACCCCCTGCGCGAGCCCGATCCTCGCCGCGGTCATCTCCGTGGGGGCGGCTTCGGGGAAAACGGTCGCGATCGCCCTCGCCTACGCGGCGGGCTCCGCGGTGGTGCTGCTCGCGCTCACGCTCGGTGGAAGGCGGCTGTTCGATCGCGTCCGCAGAGCCGGTCGGGGGCCGGCCCTGCAGAGGGCGCTCGGCGTGGTCATGATCGCCACGGCGGTGGCGATCTTCACCAACGCCGACGTCAACTTCGACCAGTTCGTCGCCCAGCACATCCCCGACGTCAACCTCACCGCCTCGCTGGAGTGCTCGAGGACGGTCACCGGCCGGCTCGATCAGATCACCGGCCGGCGGGCGAGGTTCACGCCGGCCAACGGCTCGAGCGCGTGCGGCAGCTCGGCCTCGAGCGTGAGGGTGGCGGGCGTGAACGCCACCCAGGCGAGCCTGCTGGCCGACGCGAGGGCTCTTCCCAGCCTCGGTCCCGCGCCCGAATTCACAGAAACGCAGCGGTGGTTCAACACGCCGCTGGACTCCTCCCTGTCGCTGTCCTCCCTGCGCGGTCGGGTGGTGTTGATCGACTTCTGGACGTACACGTGCATCAACTGCATCCGCACGCTCCCCTATCTGAAGGCCTGGGACGCCGCCTACCGCCACGACGGCCTGACGATCGTGGGGGTGGAGACGCCCGAGTTCCCCTTCGAGAAGGAAGCGGGCAACGTGGCCGACGCGATCGAACAGTTCGGGCTGCGCTACCCGGTGGTGCAGGACAACAACATGGGCACGTGGAACGCCTACGGCAACCAGGACTGGCCGGCCGACTACCTCATCGACGCCCACGGGGACGTCCGCTACACGGCCGTCGGGGAGGGGGACTACGGAGAGACGGAAACCGCGATCCGCGCGCTGCTCGCCGAAGCCGGCGCGTCCGTGGGGGCCAGAGGACGCCCCACGGGGGTGGTGGTGCCCTCAGAAGAAGCGACCCCGGAGACCTATCTCGGCACGGCCCGCGCCCAGGGCTGGATCAACGGTCCGCAGGCGGGGC
>DATFZP010000099.1:0-3555 GCA_035314405.1 Solirubrobacteraceae bacterium
AAGGTCCCGATCGAGAGCTCGGAGGGCACCCGCCGCTACAACATCGCGCCCACCGAAGAGGTGCTCGCGATCGTCGCCCCGAAGGCGAAGCAGCACGCGCGGATGCTGCGCTGGGGCCTGATCCCGCCTTGGGCGAACGACCTCAAGGGCGGTGCGAAGATGATCAACGCGAGAATGGAGACCGTGTCGAGCAGCCCGGCCTTCCGGGGACTGATCCCGAAGGGCTCCCGTCGCGCCCTGCAGATCGCCGACGGCTACTACGAGTGGCTCAAACCCGAGCGCAGAGGGGAGCCCCGCCAGCCGTTCCACTTCCGCGTCGACGACGGTGTCCCCTTCGCGTTCGCCTCGCTGTGGACCCCTGCGAAGGTCGCCGGGGAGTGGGTGGCGAGCGTGACGATGCTGACGTGCGACTCCGCCCCCAACCCGATCGCGAGCGCGATCCACGATCGCATGCCCGTGATCCTCGCCGACCGCGAGGCCCAGCTGGCATGGCTGGACCCCGCGCTGGGCGCCGAGGAAGCCCTGCAGCTGTGCGGAGCGCTCCCGGCTGAGCGTCTGAGCGCGCGCCCGGCCAATCCCGCCGTGAACCGCGTGGGCGGGGTCGAGGGACCCGAGCTGCTCGTGGCCCCGGCGTGAGTCGGAGGGGAGGCGTGCGCATCACCCAGCCCCGTGTCACGGCCCGAGCCGGCGGCCCGGCCGAGCGCGCCGCGACCCCCCCGCCTCAGGCCGTCAACCACCGCCTCGGGTTCTCGAAGAAGATCGTGTTGAACACGTCGTCGTCCATCACGCCAACCTCGCGCAGGTGGGGGACGACCTCGTCGAGCACGAGCGTCATCGTCCAGTTGCGGATCGCCCCGTTGGCTTCGAAGATCTCGGCCGCCTCCGGGGGGAACCAGTCGATCGTCGCGCACACGTCCTGGGAGAGCATCAGCCGCTCGGCGTGGCCCCGCCGCAGCAGCTCGGCGGTGGTGGCGTTGCGCTTGTCGATCGGCAGGTACATCTCCAGGCCATAGCGGTCGAGGCCCACGTACACGCCCTTGTCGATCAGCCTCTCGATGTAGTCGACGTCCTCGGTGTCCCCGCAGTGGGCGATCTGCACGCGGCCGAGATCGACTTCCTCCTCCTCGAAGATCTCCACCTGGCGCGGGCCGGTCGCGACGGCCGGCATCGAGTGGGCCATGATCGGCGCCCCCGTCGCCAGGCTCGCCCGAGCGACCGCGCGGTGGATCTTCTCGACGTGCTCGGTCACACCCGGAGCGTCGGCGGCGCACTTCAGGAACGCCGCCCTGATGTCCGTGCCCTGGATGCCCCGTTCGATGTCGGCGATGAAGTGCTCGGCCATCACGTCGACGTCGCGGTTCTCGAAGTAATGGGGGAGGTAGTCGTAGCTGTAGATCCCGGTGCATGGGACTATCCGCACGCCGGTCTCGTCGGCCACCCTCTTCATGAAGCGCACGTCGCGCCCGCCGAACATCGCGGTCGGGTCGACGATCGTCTGGACCCCTTTGTCCCTGGCGGCGCCGACCGCCTCCAGCGCGGCGACGAGCTCGGCCTGCTCGTCGTAGCGCTCGGGCCACTCGACGGCCACCGCCTCGTCGCGGAAGCGGACGTGCTCGTGCGCCAGCACCAGCCCCAGCTCCTTCTCGTCTACTGCTCCTTGGACGGTCTGCACAGCGGTCATCGGCTCTCTCCTGTAGTCGATCAGCGAAGCGGCTCGCCCCAGCGGGTCTCCTCCCGCAGCCGCGCCTTCAGCAGCTTGCCACCGGGGTTGCGCGGGAGGGGCTCCTCCCGCAGCGAGACGTACTGGGGCACCTTGAAGTCGGCGAGGTGGACCCGGCAGTGGGCGAGCACTGCGTCGACGTCGAGCTCGCTGCCGGGGGCGGGCACGATCACCGCGCCAACCTTCTCGCCCATCATCTCGTCGGGGACGGGCACGACCGCGGCCTCGCCGACGCCGGGGGCGCCCGCGAGGGCGTTTTCGACCTCGATCGAGTACACGTTCTCGCCGCCGCGATTGATCATGTCCTTGACCCGGTCGACGATGTAGAGCAGCCCGTCCCCGTCGATGCGGGCGAGGTCGCCCGTGTGCAGCCACCCGTCCACGAACGTCCCGGCGGTGGCCTCGGGCTTGTTCCAGTAGCCGGCGACGACGTTCGGGCCGCGCACGAGCAGCTCTCCGACGCCGGTGTGCGGGTCGGGCCGATCGAGCGAGAGGTCCACGACGGGCATCGCGAAGCCGACCGAGTCCGCGTGCTCCGCCGCCTCCTCGTGGGGGAGGAAGGAGGTCAACGAGGAGGTCTCGGTGAGGCCGAAGCCGTTGCCCACGCGGGCATTGGGGAAGGCCTCCACGATCGCCTGCACGAGGCTCTCCGCGATCGGGGCGCCGCCGTAGGAGATCCACCGCACGCGGCTGACGTCGAGCTCCGGGAAGCGGGGGTGATGCAGGACGGCGTGATAGATCGCCGGCACGGACACGAGCTGGTTCACACCGTGCTCGCCGACGGCCGTGAAGAAGCCCTCGAGGTCGAGGGGGCCGGAGAGGATCTCGACGCGCCCGCCGAGCTCGAGCATCGGGATCAGCTGGCTGTTGCAGCCGGTCACGTGGAACAGGGGCACCGACACGAGCGTCGACATCCCAGGCCCCTCCGAGCGATCGGTGGCCAGGCAGCGGAACACGTTCTCGCTGTTCGTCGTGAAGTTGCCGTGGGAGGTCATCGCTCCCTTCGGGAACCCCGTCGTCCCGCTCGTGTAGAAGATCGCGGCGAGGTCATCCGGGCCGAGGTCCTCGACCGCGACCGGGCCGCCCTCCGGGAGGGGCGTGCCGGCAGCGAACGTGTAGCCGGCTCCTGAGTCCTCCACCACATAGGCGGCCTCCTCCTCGGTGAAGCGGGTGTTGACGGGCACCACGATGGCCCCGAGCAGCTCCGCCCCGAAGAACGCGAGCACCCACTCGATCCCGTTCGCGAGCCGGATCGCCACGCGATCGGAGCGAGCGACCCCTGCGTCCCGCAGCCCGCCGGCGACCCGCGCGGCACGCTCCCACAGCTCCCCGTAGCTCATGCTCGGGCCCCCGACCTCGACTAGCGCGATCACGTCCGGGTCGCGCTCGACGCTCGAGCGCAGGAGGTCGACGAGGGACGCCGGCCGGTCCCTGTAGCGAGCGATGCCGTCGGGCCCTCGCTGCACGCCGCTCTCATCGAATGGGTTGCGTCCCCGGGGATACGGCTCGACCACTTCTCCACTCCTCGACTCGCTGTCGGGAGCCTATCCGGCGAAGTGCTTGGCCGCCAGGAGGTCCACCGTGCCCTTCGTCCGCAGGGTGAGTGGGCCCAGTGCCGCCTCCAACGCCCGCAGGTCGAGCTCGGAGTCGAGCACCCCGGCGCTCGGCAACCAGTGCAGCTCGCTGCCGGCGAACACGAGCTGCTCGCCCGCGCCGGCCAGCGCGAGCACCTCACGCCGCTCGCCCGCGCCGGGTGTGCCGGACAGCAACGCGACCTGGGGCCGTCCGCCGCGGCCGGCGGCCCGCCCGCTCTGGAACGGCGACGTCGCCGCGAT
>DATFZP010000100.1:0-3192 GCA_035314405.1 Solirubrobacteraceae bacterium
CCTGGCGAACGCGCTCGGCGTGCCGGTGGTCGGCCTTTTCGGCCCGACCAATCCCGTCCGGACCGGGCCGGTCTTCTCCTCGCCGTTCAGGGTCCTCCAGGCCCCCGGCTGCCCGCCGACCGGCGGCGGCTCGCTCGGGGACCTCGCCCCCGAGGCTGTCATCGCCGCGGTGGGAGACTTGCCATCGCGACGCTGAAGCGGACATCCTACGGCAGCCGATGCCGCTCTTGACAGTCACCGACCTGCGCACCCATTTCCACACGAGGAGCGGCGTCTACCGGGCCGTCGACGGCGTGAGCTTCACCGTCGAGCGGGGCGAGACCCTCGGCCTGGTGGGCGAGTCCGGCTCGGGCAAGTCGGTCACCTGCTACTCGATCATGGGCCTGGTCCCCCAGCCGCCGGGCAGGATCGAGAGCGGCTCGGCCGTGTTCGACGGGGTGGACCTCCTTCGCTGCGGCCCGAGGCAGGCGCGGTCGGTCCGCGGCAAGCGCGTCTCGATGATATTCCAGGACCCGATGACCTCGCTCAACCCCTACATGCGGATCTCGGAGCAGGTGATCGAGCCCCTGCTGATCCACGAGGACATCTCGAGGAGGGTGGCGCTGGGGCGGGCGCTCGAGATGATGGAGGCCGTGGGGATAAGCGACGCCGCGCACCGGATCCATTCCTACCCCCACGAGTTCTCGGGCGGGATGCGCCAGAGGGTCATGATCGCCATGGCGCTCGTCACCCGGCCGGAGCTGCTCATCGCCGACGAGCCCACGACCGCCCTCGACGTGACCGTCCAGGCTCAGATCCTCGACCTGATCCGCTCGCTGCAGAGGGAGCTCGGCATGGCGGTGATCTACGTCACCCACGACCTGGGCGTCGTGGCCGGCCTTTGCAGGAGGGTGCACGTCATGTACGCGGGCAGGATCGTCGAGAAGGCCGGCGCGGACGCCCTGTTCCAAACGCCCCTGCACCCCTACACCCGCGCCCTCCAGCGCTCGATCCCGTCCCTCCACCAGAAGGGCCGCGAGCTCTTCACGATCCCCGGCATCCCGCCCGACGTCTCGAAGCCCGTCGCCGGCTGCGCGTTCGCGCCGCGCTGCGGCTTCGCGGCGGACGCCTGCGCCGCGCGGGTCCCGGACCTCGCCGAGGCGCAGCCGGGCCATTGGCACGCGTGCGTCAGGATGAGGGCCGGGGAGATCACCTGGGATGCCTGAGGAAGCCCAGAGCGGCGTGCCGGAGAACATCCTCGAGCTCAGGGATGTCCGGACCCACTTCCCCGTCCACAAGGGATTTCTCGTCAGGAGGCAGACGGGCTGGGTCCGCGCGGTCGACGGCGTCACTCTCGCCGTCCGCCAGGGCGAGGTCCTCGGCCTCGTGGGCGAGTCCGGCTGCGGCAAGACCACCCTCGCCCGCACGATACTCCAGCTCGCCCCCATAACCGGCGGCACGGTCGTCCTCCACGGCCGCGACCTGGGCCGGGCGTCGCGGGCCGAGCTGCTCGCCTGCCGGCGCGACCTCCAGATGGTCTTCCAGGATCCCTACGCCTCCCTGAACCCGAGGATGACCGTCCAGGCGACCCTCGCGGAGCCCCTCCTGGCCCACAGGATCTGCGGCCGCGCGGAGGTCAAGGGGCGCGTCGACGAGCTCATGAGGATGGTCGGGCTCGCCCCGCGCTTCTCGCGGAAATACCCCCATGAGTTCTCGGGCGGCCAGCGCCAGCGGATCGCCATCGCGCGCGCCCTCGCGCTGCGCCCGAAGGTGATCGTCGCGGACGAGCCCGTGTCGGCGCTCGACGTCTCGATCCAGGCCCAGATCCTCAACCTCCTCTCCCAGCTCTGCCGGGAGATGAACCTCTCGCTCATCTTCATAGCCCACGACCTGTCGGTGGTGCGCCACATATCGGACCGCGTCGCGGTCATGTACCTCGGCAGGATCGTCGAGCTCGGCCCCGCCGAGGACGTGATCGACCGGCCGAGCCACCCGTACACGCGCGCCCTGGTGAGCGCGATACCCGTCCCGGACCCCGCGGTCGAGCGGGCGCGCCAGCGGATAGTCCTCGCCGGCGATCCCCCGTCGCCCATCAACCCGCCGCCGGGCTGCGCCTTTCACCCCCGCTGCCCGTACGCCGTCGCCCGCTGCGCCGAGGCCGTGCCCCCCCTCGTGCCGTCGGGCCCCTCCCACGAGGCGGCCTGCATAAGGCTGGGCGAGCTTCCCTAGGCCCCGGGCCCGTTTCCGGGCCCCGCCCCAAGGTGCTCCTCGAGGTTCTCCACGCGCCTGAAGAGATCCGGCAGCCTGTTCCGCAGGACCGTCATCCGCTGCTCCAGCATTTAGGGCATCGAGGGCGAGCCGCGGACCGAGACCCCCGGGGGGACGTCGTTGATGACGCCCGCCTGGGCGCCGACCTTGGCGCCGCTGCCCAGCGCGATGTGCCCGGCGAGCCCCGCCTGGCCGCCGAGCACCACGTAGTCGCCGAGCGTGGTGCTGCCCGAGACGCCGGCCTGGGCGCAGATGAGGCAGTGCCTGCCGATCGAAACGTTGTGCCCCACCTGAACGAGGTTGTCGATCTTGGTGCCCTCTCCCACGGTCGTCATGCCGAAGCGCGCGCGGTCGATCGTGGAGTTGGCCCCCACCTCGACGTCGTCGCCGATCGCGACGGCGCCGATCTGGGGCACCTTCTCGTGCCGGCCCGAGACAAGCTCGTATCCGAATCCGTCCGAGCCCACGACGACGCCGGGCTGGAGCCTCACCCGCTTGCCGAGGGTGCACTCGGAGGAGACGATCACGCCCGGCATTAGCCAGCAATCGTCCCCCACCCGGGCCAGCCGGCCAACGACGACACCAGCCTGCAGGTGGGCCCGCTCGCCCACCGTCGCGCCGGACTCGACGACGCACAGGGGCCCGACGGTGGCCGAGGCGGCGACGGTCGCGTCCGCGGCGACGACCGCGGAGGCGTGGATCCCGGGGCTCGGGGCGGGCCAGAGCGCCCGCTCGATCCGCGAGCACAGGCGCGCGAGCGCGACCGACGGGTTGTCCACGATCAAGTAGGCCTGGTTCGGGCCGGGTCTCCCGGCATAGTCGGGCGGGAGCAGGACGACCGAGGCGCGGGTCGAAGCCACGGACGACCTGTACTTCGCGTTGCCGAGGAACGAGACGTCGCCCGGCTCCGCCGACTCGAGCGAGGCTATCCCGCGGATCGTCTCC
>DATFZP010000101.1:0-5246 GCA_035314405.1 Solirubrobacteraceae bacterium
CCGAGGCAGTTGGGTCCGATGATGCGGGCTCCCCGCAGGGCACCCAGCTCAACCATCTCGGCGACGTCCCGCCGGGGGATCCGCTCGGTGACGATCACCACCAGCCCGATCCCGTTCTCGATCGCCTCGAACACCGCATCCTTGGTGAAGGCGGGGGGGACCGTCACCACCGACCCGTCGATCGGCCCGCCGTGGTGGGCGACCGCCTGGGCAACCGTGTCGAACACCGGCACCCCGTGGACCTCCCGGCCGAGCCTGCCCGGCGTCACCCCTCCCACCACCTTCGCGCCGGCGCCGTAGTCGAGGCACTCCCGGGTCAGGTTGACCGCCTCCCGTCCGGTGATCCCCTGGACGATGAAGGTGGTCTCCGCGTCGATCAGGATCGACATCAGGCGCCTCCTCCGGCCCCCGGCGCGGCGGCGGGGCTCGCTCCCTGGATCTTCTCGACGGCCCTCCGGGCGGCCTCGTTGAGGGAGACCGAGCGGTCGGCGTAATCGACCCCGTACCTGGCGAGGATCTTGAACCCCTCCTCCTCCCACGCCCCCGGTATGCGGAAGATGGCGATCTTCTCGGATGGGTCGTAGCCCATCTCCAGGCAGGCTTTGATGACCCCCCGGGCGACGATGTCCACACGGGTGTTGGAGACGATCGACATCATCACCGCGATCTGCTCGACGCCGGGCTTGCCGAGGACGAGCTTGGCCAGGCCGCAGGCCTTGGCGACCGACGGGTTGCCCCCGATCTCGCAATAGTTCGCCGGCCGGCCTCCGTGCGCCCGAACGGCGTCGAACAGCGTCAGCGAGCCGCCACCGGCGCCGATCACCAGGCCGAGGTTGCCGTCGAACTCGGTGACGTTGCCGGCGACCCCCCTGTGATCCTGGGCATCGACCTGCTCTCCGGCGAGCTCGAACGGCGTGGCCTCACGGGCCTGCCGAGTCTCCTCCTCGCCCACGCCGAGGTCGGCGAGCAGCCTGCGATGGCGACCGCGGGCCTCGTTCTCCATGTCCATGTGGGCGTCGAGCGCCACGAAGGAGCCGTCGGCGAGGCGCCCCAGCGGGTTGATCTCCGCGAGGACCATGTCGTTCTCGACGAACAGCCGGGCCAGGCGGGTGACGATCGGGACGAGCCTGTTCAGGGCCGACCCGGTGACCCCGGTGGAAGCGATCGCCTCCTTGGCCTGGAAGTCGCTGAGGGGGAGGATGTTGGAGAAGTGCCTGCGCCCGACGGCCTCCGGCTGCTGCTCGGCGACCTGCTCGATGTCGATCCCCCCGACGGGCGAGAAGATCATCACCGGCTGCTTGCGGATCCCGTCCCACACGACCCCCGCGTAGTACTCCTGCTCGACCTCTGCCTTCGGGTCCACGAGCACTCCACGGGGCATGTGCCCTCCGATCTCCAGCTCGAGGATCTCCCGGGCGTGCTCCTCGGCCTCCTCCGGGGTGTCGGCGAACCTGACCCCGCCCGCCTTCATGCGACCGCCCGTGAGCACCTGGGACTTGATCACTGTCGGCCCCCCGATCCGCTCGGCGATCGCTCTCGCCTCGACCGGATCGGTCGTGAAGCCGTAGTCGGTGACGGGGATCCCGGCCTGCTTGACGACCTCCCGCGCCTCGTACTCGAAGAATCTCATGCGGCGGGGAAGCCTATATGGACAGCTCGCTGCGAGAGCTGCTGGGCGTCCCGGCGGGCGTGCCCCGTCTGGCTGTCAGGGCACCAGCGTGAAGGTCGGATGCTGCGCGGCGCGGGCCGTTCCGGCGGCGCCGCTGGCGCCCAGCGACAGCCGGTATTCGCCGGGCGCGAGCCTGCGAGCGCCGGACAGGACGCCGTCGAAGGCGACCCTGTCGCTGCCGGCGTGGGCGGGGAGCGTCAGGACATTGGCCAGGCGGACGTAGCGAGTGCAGTGCCTGCCCTGCCTGTGGGCCCCCGAGACCGGGACGCAGCGATGGCCCGCGATCACGCCGGCCCGGCGCTGTTCGAAGCTCAACGTGGCCGTGGCCGGCGCCGACAGCGAGAAGCTGATGACGGTCGACATCGGCACGTTGGCCGCCGAGATCTTCGCGGCATGTGTGCCGCGGCGAAAGCGGGTGCGGCTCAGCTTCAGGTTGGTGGCGGTCAGACCGCCGCCGCTTCCGCCGCCGGGCGTCGTGAAGGTCACGGCTGAGCCGCTGCTTGAGCCCTGGGCGGTGGCTGCCGTGAGCGTCACCGAGTAGGTCGTCCCGGGCGTCAGCGCCGTCAGCGAGGCCGAGACGGCGACCGGAGCGCCACCGGAGCCGATCTGCTGGGCACAGGGGATCGAGCCCCCGGCGGGCGGCGCGGGGACGATCGTGAAGTGACATTCGGTGACCTGGTAGAGGTCGGGGTTGACGCTGCCGCTGATCGTCGCGGTCGTGCCCGTCACGGCGCTCGCCGCGCCGGTCACGACCGCGGGTGGCGGGGCCGTCCAGCTGATCGTGACCGACGGTTGCCCCGCGACCGCGGTCGGAACCAGCGAGAAGCCCGAGACGCCGGGGCCGGTGACTCCCGAGGAGCCGCCGCCTCCTCCCCCGCCGCCGCCGATCGAGTAGATGAGGGGAGACGGCTGCACAATTTCGAGGGTCCCGCCGCCTCCGCCTCCGCCTCCCCAGATGCCGCCGCCGCCGCCTCCTCCGCCACCCGCGAATGCCCCGCTCCCGCCCTGGCCGCCCAAGCCGAACAGTCCTTTGCCGGCACAGTCCGTCGGGACCGCCGGGCAGTCCGGGGTTTCTTCGCCCGCTGCGCCACCTTCGCCGGCCCCGCCCGCGCCCCCGCCCTCTCCGCCGGGCTTGTGGTGAGTCGTTTCTACTGCGCCTGGGTAGCCGTGCAGGTGTGCCGGCCCGCCGGCCCCGCCTGGCGCCAGGAATTCGCCACCGTGGCCGCCGCCGCCGCCGCCGCCGCCCGCGACGATCAGGCGCGACTGCAGCGAGGACTCACCGCTACAGACCGCGGGCGGGGCCTGCGAGCACGTCCGAATGTCCGAGGCGCCGCCGCCGCCTCCTCCTCCTTCGCCGCTGAAGGCTTCCGCCACGTAGCCAACGCCGCCGCCCCCGAAGCCCCCAGGGTTCCCATTCGGAAAAGGGGCGTTGTAGGCAAAGCCGTTGCCGGCCGCCTCGGCGTACAGGGTCTCCCCCGGCGTGACGGCGATCACCGCCGTGACCGTGTCGCCGATCCCTCCCGCCACTTCGCCCGCTCCGGACCCGCCGCTGCCGCCGACGAGCTCGACCTGCAGGCTGCTCACGCCGGGGGGAACGACGAACGGATACTCGCCTGCGGTCGTGAACGCCGTAGAGCGCGTTTCGGCGGCGGTCGCGTCGGCGGCCCCCACGGCCCCGATCCCGCACGCCAGCCCCACGGCGGCCAATGCCCCCCAGGTTCTACGCATCAGCCGAAGATAGCGGGCGATTCGGCGCTGTGAGCCGGCACTCGGCGCGACTACCCGTACCCGTTCCGCGCGAGGAAGTGCCCGAGCTGTTTGATGAAGGCGGTGCCTTCCGGGTTCATGTGCTGATAGCTGCGCAGGTGGTGCCCGCGCGCTTCGCGTTCGAGCGTGTGCTTGACGAGCGAGCGGTGGCCGAGCAGGTACTCGTCGGCGGCCCAGGCGGCGATCTCACCGAGGCCGAGACCCCGGCCGCGGTTGGCGTCGAACTCTTTCAGCTGGCGGACTGCGTCGGCGGCGATCACCGTGGGGAACTGCTTGGTGATGTCCACGAACGAGCCTTCCCGGAACTGCCAGATCTGCACCGGCAGGCCGGAGAACGCGTAGGAGCCGAACGCGTAAGCGAAGCGGTCGTCGGCGGACCTGAACTCGAGGTGCCCGTTTCCCGCCACGTCGCTCACGACCGCCCCCGGGTCGCCGAAGTCGTGTTCCACGAGCCGGTAGGCCATGACGCCGGGGTCGAACCAGAACACCTGCTCGATCGTGCAGCAGTGGGCGCCTCCCGTGTTCAGCCCGAGGATCACGTCGGGCTGGCCGTTGCCTTCGAGGTCCTTGACCTGCAGCGGCCCTCCGCCTGCGTTTTCGAGCCCGCACGGGGCGGTGGCGCAGTCGTGCGAGGTGACCGGCTGGTCGTAGAAGGAGACGCCGGAGCGGTTGATGGCGAGCTTCATGTTCGTGAGCCCCTGACCGCCCTGCCCGCTCACCGGTCCTTCGTAGCTGAGCGTCGCCTGGACGATCCCTTCGCTCGCGCTCACGCTCGCGGCGCTCGCCGACGAGGCGAGGGCTCCTGAGCAGGCCACGACCACCGTCGCGGTCGCAAGCAGAAGGGGGCGGAGGCTCGGGGATCGCATCGCTCTCAGAGGTCTCATTGTGCGGGACGCTACAGACTCGGGCGGGCGGACGTCGCAGTTGGACGGCTTCCCGCCGCCGGCCCCCGCTACACCGAGGCGGCCGAGGCGGGGGCGAAGCCGTAGGCCTCCGCGAGCTCCGGGTCCTTGCGGGCGAGCATCTCGGCGAGGTTGACCATCACCTTGCACTGCTTCCAGGTGGCGTCGTCCTGCATCTTGCCGTCGATCATGTGCACCCCCCGGCCGTCGGGGATCGCTTCGATCACCTTTTTCGCGAACGCCACCTCTTCGGGGTCTGGAGAGAAGACCCTCTTGGCGATCGCGATCTGGGCCGGATGCAGCGACCATGCGCCGACGCAGCCGAGCAGGAAGGAGGCACGGAACTGGGTTTCGCACCCCTCGGTGTCCCGGATGTCCCCGTAGGGGCCGTAGAAGGGGAGGGCCCCGACCGACGTGCAGGCGTCGACCATGCGGGCGATCGAGTAGTGCCACGGGTCCTGCTGGTAGCTCGGGCGCGGCGCGTCCGGATTGTCGGGGTCGGGGTCGGCGATCGTGCGATATCCGGGGTGCCCGCCGCCCACGCGCGTGGTCTTCATCCGCCGCGAGGCCGCCAGGTCGGCGGGGCCGAAGCTCATGCCCTGGATGCGCGGCGAGGCGCTCGCGATCTCCTCGAGGTTGGCCACGCCCTGGGAAGTCTCGAGGATCGCGTGGATCAGCAGCGGGCGCTGCAGGCCGGCCTTGGCCTCCAGCTGGGCGAGCAGCCGGTCGACGTAGTGGATGTCCCACGGGCCCTCGACCTTGGGGATCATGATCACCTCGAGCTTGTCGCCGATCTCGGTGACCAGTTCGGTCAGGTCGTCGAGCACCCACGGCGAGGCGAGCTCGTTGACGCGCGTCCACAGCGCCGTGTCGCCGAGGTCCATTTCGCGGCCCACCTTAATCAGGCC
>DATFZP010000102.1:0-2154 GCA_035314405.1 Solirubrobacteraceae bacterium
CGTAGATCGCGTTGCGCCACAGGGTGCGGAAGCGCTCGTTGCTTGTCGGCGTCGGGGTGATCGAGTTCAGCGCTTTCAGCAGCGGCCCGCCCGCCGCGGCCTTGCGGCGCATGACCGACAGGGCCAGGCCCGTGCGCAGCAGGATCAGCGATCGGACGGCCTGGAGCCGTTGGGTCTCCGTGCTCTCGATCGAGAGGTCGTCGTCGACCTGTAGGAAGCGGAGCACCTCACGCACGGTGGTTGCGTTGTCGCGGCGGAAGTCCTCATAGATGAGGACGAGGATCTGCTCGGGCGGGAAGACGGCCTCGTAGCGGCGCAGCTGCTCCACATAGCGGATGTGATCGGAGTACAGGAGCGCGGGAGGCGCCTGGGAGAGGGGCGGAATCCTCCTGCCGCTGCGCCTCGCAGGCTCGAGCGCCAGCGCCTTCCCGAAGTTCTTCTCGGACTCCACGTGGTTGTTGACGGCCTGCAGGTGGAACGAGCGCAGGAAGCTGGCGGGCTCGCGCAGTAGTGCGATGATCCGCGCGTCGGGCCGCAGCTCGGCGATCCGAGCCGCCGCGAAGTGGGACCTCAGATAGGTGGGCGATGCCTCGCCCGTGCACTGATCGGGCGCGGCCCCGGCGAACAGTGCGAAGTACTCATCGAGCGTCTCGGGGAGCTCGCGCATACCGAGCGCGACGAAGCGTGATCGGAGCTCGCGGGCGAAGAAGCGAGGCTCCTTGATCTCGGACATGAAGATCTGCGGGTGCTGGCTGAGCATCAGGTGGAGCGCCGTTGTGCCGCACTTTTCGTGGCCGACTATGTAGAAGTCGGGGGCGCCCCGACGCCCGGTCGCGACGTCGGGGGCGGTCCGGGGCCGGCTCGAGGTCACCTGCGGCACGGTGCTCTGGGAGTTGGCGGAACCGCCGCCTGACCCACTCTGATTCGCAGCCATCGCCGCCCCCGATTATACCCGCGGGCCGGGGGCCGTTCGCTAGAGTGCCGCCGGTGGCGACCCGATCACTCCGTATCGCCTGGCTCGGTCCAGCCCCGGGCGAAGACGGAGGAGCCGCCGGAGTCGGCACCGACCTGCTGCACGGCCTCGCCGGCCGGGGCCATCGCATCGACTGCTTCTTCCCGTCCGCGGGCCAGCCGATCCCCGACCGCCTCGCCGGAAACGACAACATCACGTTCAACTGGGGCACGAGCCAATGGAGCTGGAACCGCTGGTACAGCCGCACGCGGGTGGGGGCCTTCGCCGGGGGCATGTTCGCCCGCGCTGTGGCCTCCGTGCGCCTGCGACGGCAGATCGTCGAACGCCACCGGGCCGAGCCCTACGACCTGCTCTATCAGTTCTCGAGCATCGAGAGCCCTGCCGTGCCGCCGAGCCTGGCACGGACCGTGCCCCTCGTGAGCCACCCGGAGACTCACAGCGCCGGAGAGCTTCGGCGCCTGATCGCAGAGCGCCGTCTCGCGCTGCGCTGCCCGCCCCTGTATCGCTATGCGGCGGTCCTCGCGATCATGTCCGTGCGCTCCGTCGTCCAGCGGGCCCAGATCCGCAGGGCCAACCTGCTGATCTGCATCAGCTCGGTGTTCCGCGACCACATCGTCCACGACTACGGCTTCCCCCTGGGAAGGACGGTGGTCGTGCCCAACCCGGTTCGACTCGCCCGGTTCGCCTCCATCGACAGAGACCCGTCGGAGCCGCCGACGGTTCTTGTGGTCGGACGGATCGCCGTCCGCAAGGGCGTCGAGGTGGTCGTGGCCGTCGCGAGAGAGCTGCTCCGCCGCGACGTGAACGTTCGCATCCGGATCGTCGGCGGCCCGAGCCTGTGGTCGGACTACATGAAGCTGCTCGAGGACCTGCCGCCGGAGAACTCCGAATACGTGGGCTCGATCGCGTCTGGGGAGATCCCCGGGGAGCTCGCGGCCAGCGCCGTGCTGCTCCAGGCGAGCTGGTATGAGCCGTTCGGCCTGACGATCGCCGAGGCGCTTGCGGCAGGGGTGCCCGTGATCGGCACGAGCGAGGTCGGGGCGATCGAGGGCGTGGACCGCTCGGTGGCGGCGGAGGTGCCCCCCGGCGACGTCGGGGCCACGGCCACGGCGATCGTCGAGATGCTGGAGCGGGTGCGCACAGACCCCGAGGGCCTGGCGACGCGTGCGAGGGCGGAGGCG
>DATFZP010000103.1:0-3383 GCA_035314405.1 Solirubrobacteraceae bacterium
AGAAGCACCGCGTCGAGGACGCCCTGCAGGCCACGCGCGCGGCGCTCGAGGAGGGCATCGTGCCCGGAGGGGGCGTGGCGCTGCTGCAGGCAACCTCGGCCGTGAAGATCCAGGACGGCGAGGGTGACCCCGACGAGCGGACGGGAGCACGGATCGTGCTGCGGGCGCTCGAGGAGCCGCTGCGCCAGCTCGCCGAGAACGCGGGCCTCGAGGGCTCCGTGGTCGTCAACGACGTCCGCAAGGCCAAGAAGGGCCAGGGCCTGAACGCGGCCACCAACGAGATCGTCGATCTCGTCGCCGAAGGGATCATCGACCCTGCGATGGTCACCCGCTCGGCGCTGCAGAACGCCGCGTCGATCGCCAAGAACATCCTCACCACCGAGGCGATCGTGGCCGAGATGCCCGAAAAGGAAGGCGCCGGTGCCGGCGGAGGCATGCCGGACATGAGCGGAATGATGTAGGTCGCACCCGGCCCGTTCGGGCCGGCCGCAGGATCATGTGAGAGCGGGGCCCCGAGGGGCCCCGCTCTTCGTTTTGCCGAGCCGGGATTGTGCCCGGCAGGGGACCCGCCCGAGTCGAGCGCTATACGGCCTCGACGGGCCTCGGGCCCTCGCCGACGTAGATGGCCGTGGGGCGGATCAGCTTGCCCTCACGCTTCTGCTCGAGGACGTGGGCGGACCAGCCCGCCACCCGTGCGCACGTGAACATCGGCGTGAACAGGTCCGGGGGCACTTCCGCGAGATCGAGGATCACGGCCGACCAGAACTCGACATTGGTCGCGAGCACGCGGTCGGGCTTGCGCGCGTGGAGCTCGGCGAGCGCGGCCTTCTCGAGGGCCTCGGCGACCTCGAAGCGGGGAGAGCCGAGTTCGCGGCAGGTGCGGCGCAGAACACGCGCCCGCGGATCTTCGGCGCGATAGATGCGATGGCCGAAGCCCATCAGGCGATCACCGTTGTCGAGGGCTTCCGAGACCCATCGTTCGGCGTCCCCCGTGCGCTCGACTTCGTCGAGCATCCTCAACACCCGTGAGGGCGCTCCGCCGTGCAGCGGCCCGGACAGGGCGCCCACCGCCGCAGACAGCGCAGCGGCCACATCGGCGCCGGTGGACGCGACGACACGGGCGGTGAACGTGGAGGCGTTCATGCCGTGCTCGGCGGCGGACACCCAGTAGGCGTCGATCGCCTTGACGTGGTCGGGGTTGGCCTCTCCCCGCCAGCGGATGAGGAAGCGCTCGGGGATCGTCCTGCCCTGGTCGATCTCCTCCTGGGGCACCGGCGGCTGCCCCCCGCCGCGGGCGGACTGGGCGACGAACGACAGGGCCATCACGGACGCCCGGGCGAGGTTGTCGCGGGCCTCCTCGTCGGTGATGTCGATCAGCTGTCCGAAGCCCCACTCGGGAGCGAGCATCGCGAGGGCCGCCTGGACGTCCACGCGGTGGTCGCCGGAGCGCACCGTCAGGGGGTGGGGTTCGGCGGGTGGCAGGCCCGGCTTGAAGTGGCCGTCCACGAGCAGGCCCCAGACCTGCTCGTAGGGCACGGCGCCGACGAGGTTCTCGATGTCGACGCCCCGGTAGCGCAGGGCGCCACCCTCTTTGTCCGGCTCCGCGATCTCGGTGGCGAACGCGACGACGCCCTCGAGACCTGACCGGACCTCTGCTGCTGACTGTACCGCGCTCATGGCACTCGCTTTCTGAGCTTGATGCTTGACGGGGTGGCTGCCTTGTGGGCAGGCTCATATCGTCGCAGGAAAGTCCCCGCGAGTAGGCTCCACGTCAACGGGCGGGCCCTCCGGTCCGCGCTCGACCACGAGGAGCCGAGGAGGAGTCGTGTCCGACAGCGATCTGATGTTTCGTCCGGCGGGGGAGCTGGCCGCGATGGTGCGCTCGGGAGACGTCTCCGCGAGAGAGCTCGTGGAGCTGGCGCTCGAGCGGATCGAGGAGCTCAACCCCAGTCTCAACGCCTTCGTGGAGATCGACGCCGAGAGGGCGCTCGCAGAGGCCGACGGGATCGCCGGCGGTGACGATCGGCCCTTCGCCGGGGTGCCCACTGCGATCAAGAACAACCGCCCGGTGGAGGGTCTGCGCCTGACCTACGGCTGCCGCCTGATGGCCGACCATCGCGCTCAGTACGACCACAACGTCACCCGCCGGCTGAAGCAGGCCGGGTTCGTGATCGTGGGCACCACCACCCTGCCCGAGTACGGAATCCTGCCGACCTCCGAGGCCCACATCTTCGGGCCGACCCGCAACCCGTGGGCACTGGACCGAACCCCCGGCGGATCCTCGGGGGGCGCTGCCGCGGCGGTAGCGGCGGGCATCATCCCGGTCGCCCACGGGAACGACGGCGGGGGGTCGATCCGGATCCCCGCCGCGTGCTGCGGGCTGGTCGGACTGAAGCCGAGCCGCGGGCGCATCTCGGTGGCCCCCGAACTGGGCGACTCCTCCCTCGGGATCGACGGCATGCTCACCCGCACGGTGGCCGACACGGCGGCGATCCTCGACGTGCTCGCCGGCTACGAGCCGGGCGACGCGACCTGGGCTCCGCCGCCGGAGGAGCCGTTCGCCGCCGGGGCAGCACGCGATCCCGGCCGGATGAGGATCGCCGCCACGACGCTGCCCCCGATCGCCGACGCCGTCGTGGACCCGATCTGCGCCCAGGCCGTGGCTGACGCGGCCGGGCTGCTGCGGTCGCTGGGCCACGAGGTCGAGGAGGTGGACCCGCCGTGGCAGGACGACGGCCTACGGGAGCTCTTCGGCTCGGTGTTCTGTACCCAGATCGCCCTGTCGATCGCCTACTCGGGGACCGTCGCCGGGCATCAGCCGAGGGCCGAGGACCTCGAGCCGATGAGCTGGGCGATCTATTCGATGGTCGGGAAACTGAGCGCGCTCGACAGCGCCGCGGCGGCCGTTCGCCTGCAGTCCTTCGCCCGCAAGCTGGTGAGCTTCCTCACTCCCTACGACGCCGTCCTCACCCCCGCACTCGCCGAGCGCCCGCTGCCGCTGGGGACGCTCGACACCGCGGCGGCGTACCCGCTGGCGACGTTCGCCCGTTCCGGGCTGTTCACACCCTTCACCCCGGTGTTCAACGCCACCGGGCAGCCGGGGATCTCGCTCCCCCTCTACGAGGGGGACGACGGCCTCCCGCTTGCGGTCCAGCTCGTCGGACGTCCGGCCGGCGAGGGGGCCCTGCTCGCCCTCGCCCACCAGCTGGAGACGGCCAAGCCGTGGTCGCAGAGGCGACCGGCGATCGCCCAGGGCCTCGCCACCTAGGAGGGCCCAGCTCGCCCGAGAGCGAGTCGTGCCGCTCGCGGCCTAGCAACATTGGGGGATACTGGCCAGGTATGTCCCAGCAGAACATAGAGGTCGTGCAGCGCGTCTACCAGGC
>DATFZP010000104.1:0-4821 GCA_035314405.1 Solirubrobacteraceae bacterium
GCTGGGGATGCGCGTCGTGCCGGTGCGCACGGGGGTCGTCCTCGACGGCGCCGGCGGGGCGCTCGGCAAGATGCTCCCCCCCTTCCGCCTCGGCGTGGGCGGTCCCGTGGCCGGGGGGCGCCAGTACATGTCGTGGATCCACACCGACGACGTCATCGGCCTGATGCTCGCGGCGCTCGACGGCGAGGACTGGAGCGCGGCGATCAACGCCACAGCCCCCGAGCCGGTGACCAACGCCGACTTCTCCCACGCTCTCGGCCGCGCCCTCGACCGCCCCTCGAGGTTGCCAGTCCCAGGGCTCGTGCTCCGGGCCCGCTACGGGGAGATGGCCCAGATCATCACGACGGGTGCCCGGGTCGTGCCCGCCAGGCCCCTGATGCTCGGGTACGAGTTCCGCCATCCCCACCTCGACGAGGCGCTGCGCTCGGCGATCGCCCCCGCCTAGCTCGCGACCCCCGCTCAGGCCATCGCGGGAACGTCCCGCGCGGAGGAGGGGGAGCGGTTCTCGGTCTCGATGATCACCCGGCAGGGCCGCTTGCTCAAGAGGTAGGCGGCGGTCGGGCCGATGCGCTGCTCGCCCGCGGGGGCGTGCAGGGTGGACCAGTAGATGACGTCCGAGCCCACCCGTTCGGCTTCCTCGACCAGCGCTGCCCCTGGATTGCGGGTGCGGATCAGCCCCGTGTGGATCTTGATCCCAGCGCGCCGGGCCTGGATCCGGGCGCTCTCGAGGACCGAACGGCCCTGGGCCTCCTCCTCCTCCAGACCGGCCTCGAGCGAGAGCTGGCTGGGCACCGGCAGCACGAAGATCGCGTACACGACCCCTTCCTCGCCGATCAGCTTGGCCGCGCTGCTGAGCGCGCTCGCGCTGACGTCCGTGCCGAAGATCGGCACGATGGCCGTCTTGTAGTCGAGCTGCTCGAAGTCCGCAGGGCGTTCGGGGCGGGGCAGCCTGTAGGACTTGCGCGGGTCCAGGCCCAGGCGTTTGCGGTAGTAGAAGTAGCCGCACATCCCGAGGATCATCCACGGCACCCCGACGAGCCGCGCCTCGCTGTGCAGGACAGTGACCGCCACCCAGGCGCCGGCGGTGCCGATGCCGCCGATGACGGCGGTCATCGGGATCACCGACCCGCGTATTCGCACCCCCCAGGGGCACGAGTAGGGGCGCTCTCGATCGGGTTCCTTGACGCGGAGCGCCACGATCGAGGCGTGGGCGGTCGTGAACGACAGCATCGCTCCGAACGAGTAGAGGTTGCCGAGCAGCGAGGTGTTGCCGTAGATGATCAGGGTGCTGGCGAGCGCGGAGAAGAAGATGAGGGTGAACCACGGCGTGCGGTAGCGGGAGTGCAG
Source organism: Solirubrobacteraceae bacterium (assembly GCA_035314405.1). GTDB lineage: Bacteria > Actinomycetota > Thermoleophilia > Solirubrobacterales > Solirubrobacteraceae > Palsa-744. The sequence goes on from DATFZP010000104.1 coordinate 1,348, forward strand.
GCGGGAGAACAGCTGCGGCAGCTGGCGATGCTCGGCGAGCGACCACGACAGGCGCGAGATCCCGATCATCCCGGCATTCGTGGCGATGAACAGGATCGTGGCCGCGAGCATGCCGACGTAGTATTCGGCCCCCTTCAGCACCGCCCCGTGCAGGCCCAGGCGGGAGATGACCCCGAGCACCGGGTCGTTTTCGAAGAACCCGCCGAGCGCCGTCGCATAGCCCGGCGAGGTGAAGCTCTGTTTCAGCTCGTGGTTGTAGCCCAGCCCGTGGTGGACGACCGGCAGGGCCGAGAGGGCGACGAGCGAGATGCCCGCGTACACCGCGAGCACCGCCAGCACGACGAGGTTGACGGCCTTCGGCACCTGCCTGCCCGGGTCCCTGGCCTCCTCGGCCATGTTCGCCACCGTCTCGATACCCGTATAGGCGAGCATCGCCAGCGACAGCGCGAAGATCAGTTCCTTCCACGTCGGCACGGTGCCGAGGTGGACCTGGTTGATCAGCAGATGGGGGTTCAGGACGAGCACCGAGCCGACGGCCACCAGCAGGATCTGGGTGCTCAGGTCGAGGACGGCGAGCACGAGGTTCAGCCGCGCCGACTCGCCGAGCCCGCGGATGTTCAGCCAGGCCAGCAGGGCGACCACGACGAGGCCGCCGAAGATGTCGTCGGGGTTGTGCTTGAGCGCTCCCAGGCCCGGGAACGCGCTCAGGTAGTGGGGCACGAAGAACGCCGAGATGGCGATCGTGAGGATGTAGTCCAGGCTCAGCGCCCAGCCAGCGAAGAACGAGACGACGTCGTTGAAGGCGTGGCGGGCGAACGACGACGACCCGCCCGCTTCGGGGAACATCGACGCCCCCTCGGCGTAGGTTTTCGCGGTCAGCGCGAACAGACCGCCGGCGAACAGGAAGACGAGCGGCGTCAACCCGAGCGCATGGGCTGCGACGAGACCCAGGGCGTAGTAGATCGAGGAGCCGACGTTGCCGTACGCCGTCGCGAACATGCCCGAGACGCCGACCGACTTGCGCAGACCATGCTCTGAGAGGCGTGCCATCCGCCGTGAGCGTACACGCCGACCCGCGTGCAAAATCCCGTGCATCGCAGCCGCCGAGGGAGGAACGGGCCGTATTATCCCGACGACTCGGCGAGTGGATCGGGGCCTTGCAGATATGGAAACGGCGAGACGAGAAAACTACGACTCGGGGGAGGACTTCGTCCTGGAATACGGCGAGCTCCGCTTCACGTTCAACGAGGGGGACTTCTCCGAGCGCTGCGAGCAGGCCGCGCTGAAGCTCGGGTTCGTGGGGGGCCGCCTGGCGGCGGAGGAGCTGGAAGACCTCGTCAACCTGGCCGTCAACGGCGAGATCCTCGATCCCGCCTCGGCGCTCGGGGAGCACGTCAACGACTGCTGGCCGGAGCTCGTCGGCCCGGCCGAGCGCTCGCTGGTCCACTGGCTGCGCCGCCTGGTCTTCAGGGGTGCGTGGCTCGATCAGCGCGTCAAGGAGCAGGAGCTGACCATCAGCTTCGACGAGGACACCGGCGCCTTCGCCTACATCCAGCCCCCCGATCCTGCCTCCGGCGTCGCGGGCGAGCCGATCGAGCTTGCGCCCGAGCCCTCCTGGGGCCGGGTCGCCTACCGTCGCTGAGCGCTGCGCTCAGACGGCGGCCTGAAGCGCGGCAGCCCACGCCTTGGCGATCGCCTCGGCTCCGTCCTCGCCCACGAGCAGCTCGGGACGGAGGGTGGCGCTGGCGGCGAGATCGAGGATCGGCACTCGTCCGGCGGCGGCCAGCGACGCGTCCAGCGCGATCACCGTCGTCTCCCCGCCGAGCGGTTCCGTGGCCGTCGCCAGGAGGGTGAGCGAGCCGGCGCCCTGGAGGTTGCGGGCCGCCGCGAGGGCCTTGCGGGCGGCCTGCGGGTGCAGATCGTCGAGGCTGTCGACCAGCACCACGGCGTGACCTCCACGGGCGGCTATCCGCTTGGCGCCATCGATCGCCCGCTCGACGGCCTGCCCCTGGAGCTCGGCGGAGGCCGCGAAGCTGAGCGCCTCGGCGGGCGCCACGGGGCCCTCCCGCCAGTCGGCGATCTCCTCGGGACGGGCGCCGACGATCACGAGGCTGACGTCGAGATCCTCGCTGCCGGCGAGGGCGCCGAGCAGCCGCCGCAGGGTCTCTGTCTTGCCGGCGTTGCGCCCGCCGACGATCACTGCACGAGAGCCGCGTCCCAGCGGAGTGAGCCACTCGATCGCCTCGAGCGTCGGATCGTCCGAGCCGAGGGCGAGCCGCTCGCTCGGCCAGGCCACGGGAAGGTCCTCGTAGCGGGAGCCGTCGGACACGGTGTCGGCCGAGGCGCCGTTGATGGTGTCGATGCGAACCAGCGAGGAGTAGCGCTCGGAGCGGCGGGGAGTGCGCACGGGGCCGGTGACCCGGTCGCCGGAGACGAGCTCGCAGCGGCGGACCTGGGCGGCGGACACGTAGACGTCCTCGTCCGAGGGCTCCGGCGGGTGCACCCGCAGGAACGCCGAGCCGTTGCCGAGAACCTCCACGACTCCCTCCGCGGCCCTCGTAGCGGCCGGCTCTGTCGAGTCCTCGGTCTCGTCGCGCTCGCGACGTTCCCCGTCTGCGCGGGAGCCGCGCTCGGAGGCGGCCCCGCGGGCGCTGCGGCTGCGGGCGCGTCGCGGACGCTCGATCCCCGAGCCGGCCGTGGCCGCCTCGGGCGAGCCGGACTCGTCCTCGGCCGCCTCCTCGCCCTCAGCCGAGTCCTCGGCCGAGGAGGAGCTCGCTCGGCGGATGCGCCGGCGCCTGCGCGGCGCGCCCTGTGCCTTCGCCTCCACCTCGCCGGCGTCCGGGGACGAGCCGTTCGTGGCGGTCCCGGGCTCGCCGAGGATCGCGTCGATCAGATCCGCCTTGCGGAGCCGCCTGAAGCCCTCGAGCCCGATCTGGTCTGCGATGGCGTGCAGGTCGGCCAGCGAGCTGGCCTCCAGCTCGGAGCGGTCGAGTACGGACATGTGGTGCCTTCTTTCCTTTTTTGGATGGGCGGTCGGCGTCCCCCCGCGTTGGACAGCGGAGGGCACCCGCAGGTGGGTCTCAGCCTAGCGCGTCGCTACTCGGCGCCCGCCCCGGGACGCCTCTGATCGCCGCTGCAGGCGAGCGCCTCCGCGGTCGCTCGTAGCGAAGTTCCTCGCTCAACGCGAGATCCCTGCCGGGCTGCCGCTCCCCGGAAAGCGCTTCTCGCACGGTCAGGAAATCGGCCGCGGCGGCGACGTCGTGGACGCGGAAGATGTGGGCGCCGGCGTCGGCGCCGTGGGCGAGGGCCGCGAGCGTGCCCGCGAGCCGCTCGCCCGGCGAGCGACCGGTCAGGGCGCCGATGAAGTCCTTGCGGGAGATCGCCATCAGCAGCGGTCGGCCGAGCTCGTGCACGCGGCCGACGTTGGCGAGCAGCTCGATCGTCTGGGCGGGGGTCTTGGCGAAGTCCGGGCCG
>DATFZP010000105.1:0-2458 GCA_035314405.1 Solirubrobacteraceae bacterium
CCGACCAGCCGGGCGATCCTCACAGCCCCCACGTCGACCGCAGGGAGGGTTGGCGGGGCGCCTTCGAGGGGCTCTTTCACGCGCACGTGGGATGGATCTTCAAAGGCGGCGAGATGGCCAGCGAGGAGCGCTATGCCAAGGACCTGCTCGCCGACCCGATTGTCAGCTTCATCGACCGCACCTTCCTCGCGTGGGTCCTGCTGGGGCTCGCGCTGCCGTTCGCCCTCGGGTTCGCGCTGACGGGAACGCTGGTGGGAGGCCTGACGGGCCTGCTGTGGGGCGGGGCGGTTCGCCTGTTCTTCGTCCACCACGTGACCTTCTCGATCAACTCGCTGTGCCACTTCTTCGGCCGCCAGCGGTTTCCCACAGGGGACGAGTCGCGAAACCTCGCCTGGCTGGCGCTGCCGACCTTCGGGGAGGCGTGGCACAACAACCACCACGCGTTCCCCACCTCGGCGCGTCACGGCCTGCGCTGGTGGCAGCTGGACCCCTCGGCGTGGTTGATCGGATCGCTCGAGCGGGTCGGCCTCGCCTGGGACGTCGTCAGGGTCACGCGCGAGCGCGAGCTGCAGAAGAGCCCCGCCCGCCCCTGACCGGCGTCACGCAGGCGGGGTCGCCGGCCTCACTCCAGCGGGGTCGTGTAGGCCCCGCTGATGCCGCCGTCGATCAGAAACGTCGAGGCGGTCACGAAGCTCGCGTCCCCGCTCGCGAGGAACAGGGCGCCCTGGGCGATCTCCTCGGAGCGGGCGAAGCGGCCCATCGGCACGTGCACCAGCCGGCGGGAGGCCTTCTCGGGGTCCTTGGCGAACAGCTCCCGCAGGAGGGGCGTGTCGACCGGGCCGGGGCACAGCGCGTTGACGCGTACGCCCCGGCGGGCGAACTCGACGCCCAGCTCCCGGGACAGCGAGAGGACGCCCCCCTTGGAGGCGGTGTAGGAGATCTGGGAGGTGGCTGCCCCCATCACGGCCACGAACGAGGCCGTGTTGATGACCGATCCGCGATCGGGGCCGTCATTGGCGAGCAGGTGGGGAATGCCATGCTTGCAGCACAGGAAGACGCTGCGCAGGTTGACCCGCTGGACGCGCTCCCATGCCTCGAGCGTGGTCTGGAGCACCGAGCCGTCGTCGTCGGGGGAGATGCCAGCGTTGTTGAACAGCACGTCGATCCGCCCGTACTCGGCGAGGACCCGCTCGTAGACCGCCCGGACCTCCTCCTCGCTCGTGACGTCCGCCTGCAGCGCGAGGTCCCCCGGAGCGCCGTCCAGGACGTCCACGCCGGCGACCTTCGCCCCCTCGCGCATGAACAGCTCGACGGTCGCCGCGCCGATCCCCCCGCTGGCACCCGTCACCACGCACACGCGTCCCTGCAGCCTGCCCGTCGCCGCCATCATCCCTCCGTCGCGTAGAAGATCGTCTTGACCTCGCTGTAGGCCTCGAGCGCGTGTGGCCCCAGCTCGCGGCCGTAGCCGGACTGCTTGAAGCCCCCGAACGGGGTGGACACCCGCACCGAGGTGTTGGCGTTGATCGAGAGCACGCCCGTGTCGATCGCCCGCGCCACCCTCAGGGCCCGGGCTCCGTCCCGGGTCCAGATCGACCCGGACAGCCCGTAGATCGTGTCGTTGGCCAGCCGGATGGCCTCGTCCTCGTCGCGGAAGGACAGGACGGCGGCGATCGGGCCGAACACCTCCTCGCGGGCGACCCGAGCGGCGGGGTCGACGGGCGAGAGGACGGTCGGCGCGAACCAGAACCCCGGTCCCTCCGGCGCGCTTCCCGTGAAGGCCACCTGGGACTCCCCGTCCAGGAACGAGGCGACCGCGTCCCGCTGGGAGGCGGAGATGAGGGGGCCCATCTGGGTGGCCTCGTCGAGCGGGTCGCCGACGCGAAGCGCCTTCACGCCCCCCTCCAACAGCTCGAGGAAGGGCTCGAGCGCCTCCTCCTGGACGAGGATGCGGGAGCGTGCACAGCAGTCCTGTCCGGCGTTGCCGAAGACCGCGAGGGGCGCAGCCGCGGCCGCGGCCTGCAGGTCGGCGTCGGCGAAGATGACGTTCGCGGACTTGCCTCCGAGCTCGAGCGTGACCCGCTTGATCGTGGCGGCCGCCCCCGCGGCGATCGAACGCCCCACCTCCGTCGATCCGGTGAACGCGATCTTGGCCACGTCGGGATGTTCGACCAGCCGCCGGCCGCACGTACGACCCGGTCCCACCACCACATTGAGGACCCCCTCCGGCAGACCCGCCTCCAGCGCCAGCTCCGCGAAGCGAAGCGCGGTCAGGGGCGTCAGCTCGGCGGGCTTCAGCACGACTGTGTTGCCCGCGGCGAGGGCGGGGGCGAGCTTCCAGGAGGCGATCGTCAGGGGGAAGTTCCACGGCGTGATCAGCCCCACGACCCCGACCGGCTCGCGCACCGTGAACGCCTGCCCGCCGGCCACCGGGATCGTGTCCCCGAGCAGCCGCTCGGGA
>DATFZP010000106.1:0-3599 GCA_035314405.1 Solirubrobacteraceae bacterium
ACCTGATCGAGGGCCGCCCGGCCTTCCGCCTGCGCAAGACGCCCACCGTCGCCGAGGCCGTCGAGGCGATCCACGAGGCCGGAGGGGTGGCGGTCTGGGCCCACCCCTTCTGGGACATCAGCGACCCGGAGGAAGTCCTCGCGAGCATCGACCGCTTCAAGGCACTCGGCATCGACGGGGTGGAGGCCTTCTATGTCACCCACACCCGCGAGCAGACCGAGCTGCTGGTCGAGCGGTGCGCCGCACTCGGGCTGCTCACCACCGGCTCGGCGGACTTCCACGGCCCCGAGAACCGCCTCTTCTCGCGGTTCCTCGCGTTCGAGACCTACGGCCTGGAGCCGAACCTCGGGCCGCTCGCCTCAGCGGGCTAGCAGCGCCTGCAAGCGGTAGGCGAGCGCCTCCAGGGCGAGCTCCTCGGAGACGTTCACCGACAGGCTGGCCCGCGCCTCTCCGACGAGCTCGATCGCCCTCCCCAGGGCCCCTCTCGACAGATCGCGAGCGTCCTGGGCGAGCTCGTCTGCGCGATCCACCGCCAGCACCAGCTCCGGCGCCCCCTCGCACAGGCACAACAGGTCGCGCAGCCACAGCTCCCCGAGCCGCAACCCGAGGTCGATCGTCTGCCTGCGTGCCCTCCTCTCCCCCCGCCGCCTCGCCTCCGTCGCCTCCCGCTCGTGACGGCGCCGCTCCCGGCTCGGCAGGAGCTCGAGCTCCTGGGCCGTCGCCTCTGCGGCCGCCTCCCCCTCGGCCACCCCCGCGGCCCGGGCCGCCTCCAGCAGCCCGCTCCACGGCCGACCCTCCGTCCTGCCGGCGAGGGTCTCGCGCACGAGCGCCTGCGCCTGTGCCCGCAGCCACTCCCCCTCGTCGCTCGCGAGCCTCGCCGCGAGCCCCCCGTCGCCGTGGGCCAGCCGCGCGCACGCGAGCGCCCGCTCTCCGTCCACCCCCTCCAGACGTTCCGCCATCCGCCCCGGGGGGAGCGGATCGAAGCGCACCTGCAGGCAGCGGGAGGCGATCGTCGCCAGCACATCCTGCAGGCGGTCGGTGAGGAGCAGCAGATGGACGAACGACGGGGGCTCCTCGAGCGTCTTCAGCATGCGGTTCGCCGCCTGGTCGTTCATCGTGTCGACCGCCTCGACCACGAACACCCTCCGGGCGGATTCGAACGGGGTTCTCGCCGCCGCAGCCACGACCGGCTCCTCGATGTCCGCCACGAGCATCTCCGCCGCACCGGAGGGCCTGACCCACGTCAGGTCCGGGTGGGAGCCCCGGTCGACCCGCTCGATCGCTCCCTCCGGGTCGCTCGACCCGTCGGCGAGCAGGACGCCCGCGAACGCACGGGCGATCGCCCTCTTGCCCGTCCCCGCCGGGCCGTGCAGGAGGTAGGCGTGGGAGGGCCTGCCCCGAGGGGGGAGCGCCGGCAGCAGCGTCGCCCGGGCGTGCGCGTGAGCCTCGATGCCGGGGAGCGCCCTGGCGCCGGCCGGCAGTGTCCCGTCAGGGGGTCGCTCCGCTGGTGGCACCCCCGCCATCCTAGACGCCGTCCGAGCGCCCGGCGGGCCGCCGCGCGCGCCGGGCTCGCCTGTACGGTGGCCCCGTGAGCGACGGCACCCTGATCACCATCGAGGGGCTCGACGGGGCCGGCAAGTCCACCCTCGCCTCGTCCCTCGCCTCGTCCCTCGCCGCCCGCGGCGTGCCCGTCGAGCTGCTCCGGGAGCCCGGCGGGGTGGAGGTCTCCGAGCGGATCCGCTCGCTCGTGAAGGACCCGGCCCTGAGGATCTCCCCACGCACGGAGGCTCTCCTCTACGCCGCCGCCCGCGCCCAGCTCGTGCAGGAGCGCCTCGAGCCACTCCTGCGGCAGGGGGCGGTGGTGGTGCTCGACAGGTTCGTCGACTCCTCCCTCGCCTACCAGGGCGCCGGCAGGTCCCTGGGGGTGGAGGAGGTCCGGGCGATCAACCACTTCGCGACAGGGTCCATCTCCCCCCGGCGCACCCTCCTGCTGCGGATCTCACCGGCCGCCGGCCGAGCCCGCCGCCACGATCGGGCGCTCGCCCCCGACCGCCTCGAGCAGGAGGGTGAGGACTTCTTCGCGGCCACCGCCTCCGCCTATGAGGACCTCGCCCGCGCGGAGCCCGACCGCATCCGCGTGATTGACGCCTCCCTCCCCCCCGAGGCCGTCCTCGCCGCCGCCCTGGCCGAGCTCGAGGACCTGCCACTCGGCTTGCAGGACGAGGTCGAGGGCTAGCATGGAGCGCACCATGCCCGGACACCCCGAGCCAGGCTCCCGGCCCCCGTCGCCGCCGGGTCGCAGCGGAAGAGCAGGAGCGGCCCGACTGGCCGCAGGGCCCCTGGCGGCGCTCACGCTGGCGATCGCCCTAGCCCTCCCCGCCACCGCCGCCGCCGTCATCGAACTACCCGACGGCACGAGCCCCAACACCGCGGTCCCCGCCAATCAGAGGGCCCCGGCAGCCCCCACCGTCACGGCACGCACTCCGTCCCCCGTCGCCCCGACCGCCACCGTCCCCGTCACCCCCGCGGCCACCGGCACCTCGAGCTCGCCGGGCACCTCCTCGCCGTCGGCGGGAGGGGTGACCGTGGCGGCGCGCCAGCCCGCCCACCACAGCGGCGGGGTCTCCGCGGCGGCCGTGGCCCTCGCTGCTGCGGCCGCGCTCCTGATCCTCGCGGGTGGCGCCTGGGCGCTGGCGAGGGCGTGGGCGATCGAACCCCGCTGGACCCTCTCCCTGAGGCACACGATGGACGAGGCCGGCTACCGCATGTCGGCCACCTGGGCCGAATTCACAGACTGGCTTCGGGTCGGTCACTAGGCGCCGGAACGGCTCCCGGCCGCTCTAGAATAAGAGGTGCTGCGAGCCGCTGTTCCGTCCGGTCGGCGAGGGACCATTCGCGACCCCGACAAACAGCTTCGAGTGGGCGTCACCACGCCGGCGCGGCAGAGGAGGAAGGCCGATGAACCCATCCCCGCACCCCACCATCAAACCGACCGCGGAACCCGGCGAGGCGCTGTCTATCAGACGCTTCTTCACGACCCCGGGGACCCATCCGTTCGACGCGGTCGAGTGGGAGACCCGGGATGCCCGCATCGGCCACGGCGATCGGATCGCCTTCGAGCAGCGAGACGTGGAGTTCCCCCAGAGCTGGTCGCAGAACGCCACGAACATCGTCGCCCAGAAGTACTTCCGCGGGCAGCTCGGCTCGCCCGAGAGGGAGCACTCGGTCAGGCAGATGATCGGCCGCGTGGCCGGGACGATCACCGGCTGGGGGCGCGCCGGTGGCTACTTCGCAAGCGAAGAGGACGCGGCGACCTTCGACCACGAGCTGACCCACATACTCCTGCACCAGCTCGCCGCCTTCAACTCGCCCGTGTGGTTCAACGTCGGGTTCGAGGAGTCCCCTCAATGCTCAGCGTGCTTCATCCTCAGCGTGCAGGACACGATGGAGTCGATCCTCGACTGGAACACCAAGGAGGGCATGATCTTCCGTGGCGGCTCAGGATCGGGCATCAACCTGTCAAACATCCGCGGTTCGATGGAGCCGCTAGCCAAGGGCGGCACGGCCTCCGGCCCGGTCTCGTTCATGCGCGGTGCGGA
>DATFZP010000107.1:0-3273 GCA_035314405.1 Solirubrobacteraceae bacterium
GCGACTCCGTGGACGGCCCGGGCTCCCCGGCGGCGCAGTCGAACGGCTCGAGCTCGGTCACGATCGCGCAGGCCAGGGTGGCCCCGGGCGGCAGATGGGCACGGGCGCGCTTGAGGAACGCCGCCCGCCCGGCGGGGCCCCCGAGGAGCTGGACGGTCTGCATCGGCACGAGGCACAGGGAGAGCTCCACGCCGGGCAGCTCGAAGCCGCGGGCATCGGCGCAGATCGCCTGGACCGTCTCGCCCGCCGCCCGCTCGCGGAGCGCTCCCAGGAGCACAGGGGAGACGTCGATCGCGATCACCGTGTGACCCCGGCGCGCGAGGTCGAGGGCCACGCGCCCGGTGCCCGCGCCGATCTCCAGCACCCGCGCATGGGGGGAGCCCGCCTCGGCGGCCAGCTCCCGCCACAGCGGCAGGTCGGCGCGATAGGCGCCGCACTCGAGGTCGTGCCAGGCGACCTCCTCCGAGGGCCGGCCGGCGAAGGGCGGCCGCTCGCCCCCGCCGGCGCTCACGCTCAGGCCCACGCGCTGCTCGCCTCCCCCCGAGCTACGAGCAGCTCCCGCAGGGAGAGCATCGCCGTGTAGGTGGGCAGCGCGTACAGCGGGGCGCCTCCCTGCGGGCGGTCTCCGGCGGCGTCGCTGAGAGCGGCCGCCAGATCGGGCTGGACGTGGATCCGCTCCGGGTCGACCCCGGCGTACTTCAGGCGGGTCGCGAGGTCCGCGGCGCGCGTGCCGCTGCAGGTGACCCGCCGGACCCTTCCCGCCAGCAGCTCGAAGTCCGCGTCCCAGATCCAGGACACGTCCCGGCCGTCGGCGATCTGGTCGTTGAGGACGCCCAGCAGGTCGTGCAGGCCCGGCTCGAGCACGAGCGTCCTCAGCACCTCGTTGGCGCCGGCCGGGTTCTTCACGAGCAGGATCCGCAGCTCACGGGTGGCGGTCGCCGGCCTCCCCGGGTCGATCCGCCGGTCGGCCGTCGTGGTCACGGCGAGCTGCACGGTCTCCGCCCGTCCGAATGCCGCCCTCGTGCTCTGCAGGCCGGCGATGATCGTCTGCAGGGGCACGTCCAGAGCGGTCCCGAGGGCGGCTGCGGCGAGGGCGTTGTAGACGTTGTAGAGCCCCGGCACCGCCAGGCGCACCTCGCCCTGTCCCTCCGGCGTTCGCAGCAGGAAGCCGGCGGCGCGCACGCCCTGCAGCCGAACGTCACCGGCGAGGACGGTCGGCTGCGGGCGCTCCCGACCGCAGCCGGGGCAGTGGTAGTGGCCGAGATGCCCGAGATAGACGGCGTCGAAGACGTATGGCGCCCCGCAGCGCCGGCAGTGCTTGGCGTCGGCGGCGTGAGCCATCCCGGGGAGGGCGAGCGAGTCGTCCTCCATCCCGAAGTAGAGGGCATCCGGACGCTCGCGGCCGAGGTCGGCGATCAGTGGATCGTCCGCGTTGAGGACCAGTCGAGCGCCGTCCTCGCCGACCAGCGCCGCCCAGCTGTCGGCGATCGTCTCGAGCTCGCCGTAGCGGTCGAGCTGATCGCGGAAGAGATTGCCCAGGAGGATCGTCCGCGGGTGCAGCTCGGCGGCGAGCGGGGCGAGCCACAGCTCGTCCACCTCGAACAGCCCCAGCTCGCCGGCGATCGCACCGTGGGGGCGGGCGGCCGCGAGAAGGGTGCTCGCCACGCCGCCGGCCATGTTCGCCCCCGCCTGGTTGTGCACGAGCGAGATCCCGGCTCGCTCGAGGATCCCGGCGGCCATCGAGGCCGTCGTGGTCTTGCCGTTGGTGGCCGAGATCAGGACGCTTCCCCGCGGCAGGCGCGAGCCGAGCTCGCCGATCGCCTCCGGGGCGAGCCGGATCAGCAGCTTCCCCGGCGCGCTCGTTCCGCCTTTTCCACCCAGGCGCGAGAGCCCGCCCACCGCCCGCGCAAGGGCGAGCTTGACAGCGAGGTTGTCCGCCATCAGGGCGCCGTGGGAGGCTCGCCCGGCGGCCGGGACGCCGCGGCGGGCGTCCCCGCGGGGCCGGCGGCCGTGGAGAGGGGAGCGGGCGAGGCGAAGGCCGAGGGCCTCGCCGGCGCCGGCGGCGTGAGCACCGTGACCGCCCCGGGCAGGGCCCGCACGGTGAGCGGCAGCTCGCCGATGGGGTCGCCGTCGGCGTACATCGTGAACGGGCGGTCGGCGCTGATCGAGACCTCCCGCGCGCGAAAGACGCTCACCTCGGGCTCGCCCACGTGGGTCCCCTTGAAGACCTTGGGGAAGATCTGCGTGAGGAAGCGCAGCTTGCCGACGTTCTCCATCACCACCACATCGAGCAGCCCGTCGTCGAGCAGGGCGTCCGGCGCCGCCCACATCCCGCCGCCGTAGGCCCTGGAGTTGGCTGCCCCGATCGAGAAGGCGGTGAAGCTGTGGCGCTCGCCCGGAGGGTCGAGCTCGATCTCGAAGCGGGCTCCTCGCCACGAGACGAGCGCCCGCAGCGCCGCGTAGGCGTACACGAGCCCGCCGAGCCACGCCGGTGCCTCGTTGGCGAGACGGTTCGCGTCGCTGTCGAACCCGACCGAGGCGATCCCCACGAACGCACGGTCGGTCGTGCCCGGCCGCCCCTCGCTGACGAGGCCGAGGTCGACCGGCCGCGCGACCCCCTGCGCGATCGTGGTGCACGCGGCGAAGGGATCATCCGCGATGCCCAGCACCCTCGCGAGGTCGTTGCCGCGGCCCCCGGGAACGACGCCGAGCACGGCGCCCGGGACGTCTCTCAGCGAGTCGGCGATCACACCCACGAGGCCGTCGCCGCTGAGGGCCACGACGGTCTCGCCCGCGGCTGCCGCCTGCACGGCGAGGGAGCGGGCGTGGTCGAGGTCGCGGGTGTCGACGCGACGAGCGCCCACCCCGAGCCCGCGCAGGGCCCGCTCGACATCGGGGGCCATGCGGGCGGCCCGCCCTCCGCCGGCGGCGGGATTGACGATCAGACACACGGAAGCGGCCACCAGGCAAGCCTAGTGTCCGGGCGGCGGGGCGCAGGCGTAGGGGCGATCAGCCCGAGGAGGCGCTGCGAGCACGGTCCCGCCGGCGGCGCCCGATCGCCGCGACGATCGCCAGTGCGGCGATCACGACGAACAGGCTGAGGAGAACGGCGGGGGCGAGACCGATCCCGCCGAACGGCAGCGACACGAGCTCCACGATTCCGGTGCCCACGGCCAGCAGCAGCACGATCAGGACGATGATCAGCAGGATTCCCCTGATGCGAGCGAGGATGCCGGCGCTCGCGGGCGGGACGAGCAGCCCCATCGCCCGCAG
>DATFZP010000108.1:0-3234 GCA_035314405.1 Solirubrobacteraceae bacterium
GATCTGGCCGACGATCAGCCGTGGGAGCTGTCCCTCGGGCGCTCCCGGGCGCGCCGAAGGGCCGCCGCGCTGCACTTCGTCCCGTCGGGCACTCGAGCGAAGCGGATCTCCATCGGCACCCTCGCCGCTCTGACCGTCGGACCCACGGCGACGCTCGCAAGTGGACAGTCAACGACCCCACCGAGTCCGACCGGACCTGAACCCGCCACCACCACCGAACACACGATCATCCTCAGCTCCGGCAGCGAAGGGCGCCAGGTGCGACTGCTGCAGGCGGCTCTCGGGGGGATCAAAGTGGATGGGATCTTCGGGCCGGAAACCGAAGCTGCAGTGCGCAGCTTCCAGGAAAGCAAGGGGCTGACGGTGGACGGCATCGCCGGCCCGATCACGAACGCCGCCCTGGTCGGCCGCGGAGGGCGGTCCTTCGCCGCCGACACCTCCCAGCAGGGGACCACCGGCTCGGGGGCCGCAGAAGGATCCTCCGAAGAAGGCGGGGAAGGCAACTCGACCGGCACGGTCGCTCGCCTGCAGTCCGCGCTGCATCTCCGTGCAGACGGGATCTTCGGTCCCCGGACCGAGGCCGCGGTCCGCCGTCTGCAGGCCCGCCACGGGCTCACCGTGGACGGCATCGTCGGGCCCGCCACCTGGAGCGTGATCGGCGTCCACGGCTCGCCCATGCTCACACCGCCGGCCTCCGCGCTGCCGGCTGCGGGCCCCTCCTCGGGCGCTCACGCCCAGGCGACCACCGGCGAAGCGCCCACCGGAGGAGGGGAAGGCGAAGGCTCGGCGTCCGGGGCAGTCGCCCGTCTGCAGGCGGCCCTGCACCTCACCCCCGACGGCGAATTCGGACCCGAGACCGAGGCATCGGTACGCCGCCTCCAGGCTCGCCACGGCCTGCCCGTTGACGGGATCGTCGGGCCGGCCACGTGGGCGATCATCGGGGTCGGCAACGAGCGGACCCTCACGCCGCCGGCCTCCGCGCTGACGGCACCCACCTCTTCCTCCGGTCATCATTCCTCCGGTGAAGCTCCGGCAGGCGGAGGCGGAGGCGCAGGCGGAGGCGGAGGTGCGGGTGCCATCGCCCGTCTACAGGCGGCCCTGCACCTCACCCCCGACGGTGAATTCGGACCCGAGACCGAGGCATCCGTGCGCCGCCTTCAGGCCCGCCACGGCCTGCCCGTGGACGGGATCGTCGGGCCGGCCACCTGGGCGATCATCGGCGTCACCGACGAGCCCACCCTCACCCCCCCGGCCTCGGCGCTCGTCTCGCAGGGGTCATCCTCCGGCGGCGGCGAATCGAGCAGCTCGGCCGGCGGGGAAGGCTCAGGCGTCGTCGAACGGGTGATCGCGGCCGGCAACGAAATCGCGACCCGTCCCTATGTCTACGGAGGCGGCCACGGCTCGTTCCAGTCGGTCGGCTACGACTGCTCGGGATCGGTCTCCTACGCGCTGCATGGAGCCGGACTGCTCAGCTCTCCCGAGGACTCGACGGCGCTGGAGTCCTACGGCGAAGCGGGCCCGGGGCGGGACATCACCATCTACGCGAACGCCGAACACGCCTTCATGGTGGTGGACGGCAAACGCTTCGACACAGTCGCTCTCGCGGAAACGGGCTCACGCTGGTCGAGCAGCATGACCTCGACCGCGGGGTTCGTCGCCCGCCATCCCGCGGGCCTGTAGGCGGTCGGGCCCACCCCTCGATCGATCGATCGACCTCGACCGGCCGCCTGAGCCTGCGGCCGGTCGAGCGTCCCGTCTCAAGCGCGTCCTAGCTTCGCCCCTCTCCCCTCCCGCGACACCGCGAAAGGAGCAGAGGCGATGCTCGCCCGTGCCCACACGTTCACCGTCGACGGACTACACGTTCGCCACGTCACCGTAGAGGTCGACGTGCGCAGCGGGCTGCCGGCGTTCGCCCTGGTGGGGCTCGGCGACACCGCCGTGCGGGAGGCTCGGGACCGTGTGCGGGCGGCGATCCTCAACTCGGGGTTCGAGTTCCCCTCGCGGCGGATCACCGCGAACCTCGCACCCGCTGACCTGCCCAAGGCGGGACCGGGCCTGGACCTCGCACTCGCCTGCGCCGTGCTCGGCGCGACGGGCCAGCTCCCCGCCAGCCGACTCGAGAGTCACGCCCTGCTCGGCGAGCTGGCGCTCGACGGGAGCGTGAGGGCCTCCGCCGCCACGCTGGCTCTCGCACAGGCGACCCTGCGGGCCGGGCTCGCCACGCTCGCGCTCGCGGGCCCGCGGGCCCGGGAGGCGGCGCTGGTCGATGGCCTCGACGTGGCGGTGGTAGAAAGCCTGGACAGCGCGGTCCGCCTGCTGAGGGGCGGCCGCGGGGATCCTCTGCCCCTGCCCGCCGGGCCGCGGGGCTGCGGCCCGCCGGCGCCCGACCTGATCGACGTGCGCGGCCAACGACATGCGGTGAAGGCGCTGACGATCGCTGCGGCCGGCGGACACAACCTCCTCCTGAGCGGCCCTCCGGGGACCGGCAAGACGATGCTGGCATCGCGGATCTGCTCGATCCTGCCCCCGCTCGACACCGTCGAAGCGATCGAGGTGATGCGGATCCGAAGCCTGATGGGGGCCTCGGTGGAGAAGCTCTCCCGTGAGCGGCCCTTCCGGGCGCCCCACCACTCGATCACCGCCGCAGGGCTCCTGGGAGGAGCGAGTCGCGGGTGGGTCGGTGAGGCCGTGCTCGCGCACCACGGCGTTCTGTTCCTTGACAAGCTCAGTCCCAGTAGTTTAGAGTCCCGCCCATGAACCTAGATGGCTACTGCCGGGTGTCTCAGGTCAAGGGTCGAGAGGGCGAGTCGTTCCTGTCTCCTGACCTACAGCGCCAGCAAGTCTCAGCGTGGGCCAAGCTCCACGGCCATCGGATCCTAGAGTGGCACACGGACCTTGACCAATCCGGCGGGAAGATGGACCGTCCCGGCTTCGCCACGATGATGGCGCGCATAGAGAGCGGCCAGACGGAAGGCGTCGTCGTCGCCAAGCTCGACCGCTTTGCCCGATCCCTGCCGGGAGCCCTTGAGGCGATCAAGTTTCTCGATGGCAAGTCGGCCGTGTTCGTGTCGGTCGCAGAGGGGATCGACCCGTCAACGTCGGCCGGGAAGATGATGCGGAACCTGCTCCTTGTGCTGGCAGAGTTTGAGCTAGATCGCATCCGTGACAACTGGCACGCCGCAGTCAGTGACGCGATCCTTGAGCGGGGCATACAACCAACCGTCGCGCCGTTCG
>DATFZP010000109.1:0-2171 GCA_035314405.1 Solirubrobacteraceae bacterium
CCTCGATGGCGGTCGTGGTGGACGAGTACGGTCGCGTCGTCGGGGTCGTGAGCGTCGAGGACATCGTGGAGGAGATCGTGGGCGAGATCGCCGACGAGACCGACCCGAGCACCGGCGAGATCCGCCGCCTGGCCAACGGCGACTGGTTCGTCCGCGGCCACGTCGCGATCGCCGACCTGGCCGACTACGGCCTCGAGCTGCCCGTAGACAGCGACGCGTACAACTCCGTCGGCGGCTTCGTGTTCGCCGAGCTCGGCCGCCTGCCCCGCCGCGGGGACACCGTCAACGCGGGCGGCTTCTCGATCCGGGTGGAGTCCGTCCGCGACAACCGCGTCGAGGCGGTCCGCATCCGGGAGCGGCGCGTGGCCCGCGCCCGCGAGGGTCCCGAGGAGGGCTAGCTGCGAGGGGCCCGGCGGCCGGGGCCGATGTGGCCGTTAAGCACGTCCGGCCCGCGGGGGGGAGCGGACCGGAGCGTGTGCACTGGGAGGAGGCGGGTGTGCGTTGCGACTCTTGACGTCGCACTGATGATTATCGCCACGTTGATGAACGGCAGCTAAAAGTCCCCTCAGCGCGGATAAATGTTGCGGCGGGGGCTCAGTAGGTGTGAAAGCCGCGCTTGCTCTTGCGCCCGAGAGCGCCGTCGGCGATGAGCTCTTCGATGCGCGGCGGGATCGTCTCGCCGATGGTCTCGCCGATCGCCTTGGAGACGTCGAGGCCGACGAGGTCGAGCAGCGCGAGCGGGCCCATGGGGTGCCCGGCGCCGAGCCGCATGCAGGTGTCGACGTCGGCGGGGTCCATGCCGGTCTCTTCGATCAGGCGCACGGCGCTGAAGAGGTAGGGGAAGAGCAGCCGGTTGACAACGAAGCCGGGGATGTCGGGGACCTCGACGGGCGTCTTCTCGAACGTTTCGCACAGCTCCACCGCGTGCCTGCGCGTCTCGTGATCGGCTGCGGCGGGGAAGATCAACTCGACGAGCTGCATCTTGGTGACGGGGTTGAAGACGTGCAGGCCGAGGAAGCGCTGCGGGCGCCCGCTGGCCTGCGCGAGCTCCTCGACCGACAGCGAGGAGGTCGTGCTCGCGAGGATCGCCTCGGGGCGCAGCAGCGCGTTCAGTTCGGCGAGCACGCCGGTCTTGATCGCCATGTCCTCGACCACGGCCTCGACGACGAAGTTGTCCTCGGCGAGCGCCTCCGGGTCGGTGACGACCTGCACGTGCTCGGGATCGACTTCGGCACCGAGGCGGCTGAGGGTTTTCTCGACGGTGGCCCGCGCGCGGTAGGCCGAGGTGTCTGAGCGGGCGAGCAGGAGTACGGGGCCGTGATGGGCGGCGGTGGCCGCGAGGCCGCACGCGATGGCGCCGCTGCCGACTATCCCCAGGCGTTTGCTCACGGTGCTCCTTTGCTCTGTGGTGGAATGTCGCCCGCAGATTGACTGACCAGTCAATCTAGGACTTGGGTCACGCGTTAGAGTAAGGGATGTAGGGCTCGGGCAATCGCTGAGACGCGCACCGACCACCTCGGATCGCCCCGGGCTGTGTGGCATTCGGTGGGCGCTGACCTTAGGAGGACCGCTGACATGAGGCAACCAGAGGGCCGCGAAGTCGTGATCGTCGAGGCCGTGCGCACGCCGATCGGACGGGGCCACAGGGAGAAGGGCTACTACAAGGACGTGCACCCCAACGAGCTGCTCGCAAAGACCTACACGGAGGTCATCGAGCGCTCGGGTATCGATGCGGCGGAGGTCGAGGATGTGATTGCGGGCTGCGTGTCGCAGTTCGGCGAGCAGGGCCTGAACGTGGCGCGCAACGCGTGGCTGCAGGCCGGGCTGCCGATCGAGACGCCCGGTACGACAGTCGACCGCCAGTGCGGCTCGGCTCAGCAGGCGGTCAACTTCGCTGCCGCGCTGATCGCGGCCGGCGTCCACGACGCGATGATCGGCTCGGGCGTGGAGCACATGGGACACCTGCCGTTCGCAGCGGTCGCCCAGACCCAGCAGGAGTTCGGCGTGGCCTTCCCGCCGGAGCTGCTGGCCAAGCACAACATCGTCGGGCAGGGGCTCGGCGCGGAGATGATCGCGGACCAGTGGGAGATCCCCCGCTCGGAGCTGGACGAGCTGGCGGTGCGCTCGCACAGGCTCGCCCACCAGGCCACCGAGGAGGGCCGCTTCGAGCG
>DATFZP010000110.1:0-2588 GCA_035314405.1 Solirubrobacteraceae bacterium
CGGCCCCGATAGCGATCTTGGACTCCTGCTGTTGGTAGCCTTCCTTCTCCGGGTTCGACGACGGATGCAGGAACGCCGTCAGCCTGTCGACCTGGTAGGGCTTGAGCACGTGGACGCCCGCGGCGGGGGCCGCGACGAGCACGAAGCTCGCCGACACTGCGACCAGCGCCGCCAGCCCCGCGAGCTGCCTCCACGGCGTCCCCGCCACGAACAGCAGGGTGTAGGCGACGACCATGTAGACCATCCCGGAGCCGAGGTCGGGCTGGGCGATGACGAACATCGCCGGCACCAGGGCGGCGATCATCACGCGGATGGTGGTGTCCCGCTCGCGCAGCCGCCGGGAGCGCTCGGCGACGAACGCCGAGAGGGCGAGGATCAGCAGCACCTTGCCGATCTCAGAACCCTGGAAGGAGAACAGCGGAAGGCTGATCGCACGCTGGGAGCCCTGGGCGGAGTGGCCCAGGCCGAGCACCGCGACGATGGACAGCATCAACGCCGCGTAGATCCCGTTTTTCAGGCCCCGCAGACGCGAGTAGTCGATGCGGGACAGCAGGAGCATGAGCACGAGGCCGACGATCAGGTAGATCGCCTGGCGATTGACGTAGTAGCCCGGATCGCCGGGGATCAGGTTGCGGGTCGCCGTTTTCAGCGTCAGGACCGAGCAGACGCCGAGGCCGACCACGGCGAGGGCCAGCAGCGGATCCAGCGGCAAGCGCAGCACCCGGGGCGGGGCGATCGGCTCCTCGGCGGGCGCCGTGATCGGGCTGATCGCCATCAGGAGCCCTCCGGGGCGCGGCGCTCGCAAGCCCGCGGGCGGCGAGGCGGACGATCACGCGTGGGCGCGTTGCGGGGGGGCGGGGGCGTCATAGGGTGTGGGAGGTCCCGGCGACCCATTGCAGGGGCGCTCCGAACCACTTCGAGGCCATCAGACGGGCCACCGGCGCGGCGGTTTCCGCCCCGAAGCCGCCCTGCTCGACCGTCACGGCGATCACGATCGGCCGCGTGGGGTCGGCGATGTAGCACATGTACCAGGACTGGTCTTCCTTGAGGGCGTGCTGGGCGGTGCCGGTCTTGCCGTAGACCGGGTGCTGGGCCTGGTCCCAGCCGGTCCAGACGTCGGCGGAGGTCCCACCGGGCTGGCTGGTGGCCTCGTGGATGCCTTCCATCACGAGGCTCAGGTCGTTGTAGTTGAGGTGCACGTGCCGGCGAGGAGGAAAGCTCAGGGTCTGCACCAGCCCGCCGTCGGCTTCGTCGATCTCGAGGCCCAGGTGGGGGGTCACGACGACACCTTCGCCGCCGTTGATGTAGGCGTTTGCCAGGGTCGAGTAGGCCACGGCCATCTGCAGGGGGTTGGTCAGCAGGTCGCCCTGGCCGACGGCGAGGTGCATGTTGTCGCCGACGCTCCACGGGCGCACTTCGCTGACGATCCCGCACGAGGGGACGTGGGTGCGCCTGCGGCAGGCCTGCTCGGCCGCGTCCTGGCGGGCCCGCCACGCCGGATCGGGCACGACACCCTGGAACTCGCTCGGGAGGTCGATCCCCGTCGACTCCCCGATACCCAGCTTGTGCGCCATTTCCTGGATCACGGTGCCGTGCGAGTTGGCGAGCTCGCCCGTTTCGAAGAAGTACGTGTCGGAGGAGACCTTGAGCGCCTGGACGAGGCCGACGGCCCCGTATTCGGCGTGGCCGGCGTTGCAGAACGGCTCGGTCGAGACGTAGATGCACTGCCCCGCCCCGAGCCCCTCTTCGGGCGTGATCACGCCCCCTTCCAGAGCCGCCATCGCGGTGATCGGCTTGAACGTCGAGCCCGTCGGGTAGGCCCCGTTGACGGCGCGGTCGGTGAGCCGCCCCCCTTCCGGTCCGTTGCCCACGAGGGCCGCGTATTCGCCGGGGGTGAGGGGTTTTGCGAACTTGTTCGGGTCGAAGCTCGGGTATGAGCCGATCGCCAGTACCTGCCCGTTGCGCGGGTCGATCGCCGTGAAGGCCCCCGCGTTCGCCGGTTTGCCGCTCGCCCGGGCGTGTTCGATGCCTTCCCGCAGGGCGCCTTCTGCCTCCTGCTGCAGGCCGAGATCGAGCGTCAGCTTGAGGCTGTGGCCGGCCACGGGAGCCTTCGAGGGAAGCCGGGTGGCGACAGGGTACCCGGCGGCGTCGACCGCGACGCGCTGCACGCCCGCTTCTCCCCGCAGATACCTGTCGTAGTAGTACTCGAGCCCTTCCTGGCCGACGATGGTTCCCGGGATGACGCCCCGGAAGGCGTTCATCTTGAGCTCCTGTTCGGAGACCTGATCGACGTGCCCGATCACCTGGGCTGCCGTTTCTCCGTAGGGATAGGAGCGGATCGAGACCGGCTGCTGGACGACACCGGGGTATTCGTTGGCCCGCTCGCCGAGCACCGTGAGCACCCCGAGACCGGCGTCGGTCTTGATCGTCACGGGCGCGTACGGCACGGCCGTGCGCCCGCGCACCACGAGCGCCGCGATGTGAGCCGGGCTCATCCCGAGCAGCCCCCCCAGCCGTCGGTAGAGGGCGTCCCGCCGGGCGCCGGCGGGTGGCAGCGCCGTGGGAACGATCTGCACCGCGTTGGTCGT
>DATFZP010000111.1:0-5490 GCA_035314405.1 Solirubrobacteraceae bacterium
TGGACGTTCCTGACGGTCGCCGCCGACACGGCGGCGCCGCTCACCCTCCTCGGTGCGCCGTCGGCCGCAACGGGCGGCTACAGCGGGACCGACCGGACGCTGACGGGGAGCAGCCTCGCCCGGCTGGTGCGCCGGCACGAAGCCCGCTACGTGATCCTTGGAGGGATCTACTCCACGCGGGGGGGCAACTCGGCGACCAGGTCCGTGCTGAAGGCCTGCAGGCTGATCGCCCCGTCGGTGTGGAAGAGCCCGAAGGTCCACGAAGAGATGCTCTACCTGTTCGACTGCGCGGGGCACGAAGCCGCGCTGCAGAAGGGCTGAATCGCCGCCCCCGGGGCCGGGGCGGGAGCTCGAGGGGCCCGGGACGCCGACGGGGGCCCGTCCGCTCAGACGGACACCGAGAGCTCGCGGTGGAAGGCGCGGGCGAAGAGCTCCCCCTCGCGACCGGCCGCCCAGCGGGGCACGGCCGACTCCCCGTCGGCGAGCAGGTGCAGCTCGACGGTCCCGTTCTCGAGGGCGATGCTCGTGCTGCGGACGAGCTGGTCGCGCGAGCGCTCGAGGTCCTCGGCCAGGCGCAGCAGCACCGCCAGGCGGTCCAGGCGCTCGGCGTCGCCCGGCCCGAACAGCGGGGCCATCGGTCCCGCGACGGGCATTCCCTTGCGGTGATACCGAGCCGCCTGTCCGATGATCGCCGTCTCCACGGGGGTGTAGCCGGGCAGGCCGCCGTTGAGGATCAGGTAGCGGGAGTGCTTGTGGTGGTCGTCGTAGTCGATCGACATGCCGATGTCGTGGAGCATGCTCGCCGCCCACAGCAGTTCACGCTCCCGCGGGTCGCCGTCGTGGAGCCCCAGCCGGGCGAGCTCGTCGAACATCCCCAGGGCGAGGGCGGCCACGTGACGGGTGTGCTCCTCGTCCACGCGGTACTGGGCGGCCATGTTCAGCACGCTGTCCCGTCGCACGTCCTGGAACAGGGGGGGATCGCGCTCGGCGAGCAGCCGCTCGAAGAAGACGCCCTCCCGCATGCCCGCCTCGGTGGTCTCGAGCCCGTCGAAGCCTCCGGCTCGAAGGACGCCCTGCACGACGACCGCCCCTGCGAGGATCAGATCCGCACGGGCCGGCTTGACCCCGGGAACGCTCGCCCGCTCCTTCGCCGGCATCGCCGCGAGTCGGGCGACCAGCTCTTCGAGCGCCTCGCGGCCGATGACCATCCCCTGGACGCCGTTGGAGGGAAGGCCCGCGGCCCGCTGTGCGGCGGCGGCCAGGTTGCGGACCGTGCCACCGATCCCCACCAGGCGCCCGCCTCCCTTCTCGCGGCGCACGGAGCCGAGCCAGGGAGCGCTCTCCAGCTCTCCGGCGATGTGGTCGCACAGCTCCTCGAGCTGCTTGCGCTTGGCCGGCCCGTTCGGGGGCAGATAGCGCTCGCTCATGAGGACGGTGCCGAGTCGCCACGAGCCGGTCCGGACCGCGAGCCGGTCACGAACGCGGACGAGCTGCATCGAGCCTCCCCCGAGGTCGAGGACGCAGCCGTCGGTGAGGGTCGTGGAGTTGACGGCCGCGAGGTAGCCGTAGCGAGCCTCCTCCTCCCGGCTGAGCACCCGGATCGGCAGCCCGAACCGTGGTCGGGCCCTCTCCAGGAACAGCTGGGCGTTCTCGGCGTCTCGGATCGCGCTGGTGGCGACCGCGTCGACGCTGTCGGCATCGAGGCCCCCGGCCCGGCAGAAGTGGCTGAACACGTCGAGCGTGGCGAGGGCCCGCTCCATCGGCGCCTCTCCGAGGCTGCCCGTTGCGATCAGTCCCTCGCTGATGCGAACCGGCTCGTAGATCTCATCGGTTCGTCGCCACGAGCCCTCGCCCGCGAGGAACACGACCAGGCGAAACGAGTTCGATCCGAGGTCGACCACCGCAAGGCGCTCACCTGGCTGCATGTATCCAGCGTATTGGCCAGACCGGAGGGCTCCGGGGGCATGCGGCTCTCAGCGGGCGGCGGCCGAGCCGGGGGAGCGCGTCCACTCCGAGTCCTCACCGGATCGCAGCTGCGCGCCGACAGCGGCGAGGACCATCAGCGCGGCGGCGATGGCGAGGGGGAGCACGATGTCGACTTTGAGCACGAGCAGGGCGCCGACGAAAGCGCCGGCGAACATCGCGCCCACGGCGCTCAGGCGGCGTGCCGGATGGCCGCCCGTCCCGCCCGCAAGCCGGGAGTCGGCCGCCAGACCGGTCAGGGTCAGGGTCAGGACGGTGGTCGTGAGATCCGGCACCGCGAGCCGGCGAGCGGTGGCGTTCTGGATCCCCATCGCGAGGGCCAGCGGCACGATCAGCGCGTATCGACCACCGTGGGACACCGGCTGGCCGATGATCGCCGCGACCACGACGGCGCACACGACGGGGAGGGTGGCGGCGGCGCTCGCGGCGCTCAGATGGCGGCCGCGATGCTCTGCCGAGCGGATCGCGATCCGGCCGCCCACGAGGGCCCCGAGCAGGAACGCACCGAGCGCCGCGAGCGAGGCGGGCGCGGACAGCCCCGGCGCGCCGGCGAGGGCGAAGCCGAGGAACACGACGTTGCCCGTCATGTTGGCGACGAACACGTGGCCGAGGGCGATGTAGCTGACGGCGTCGACGACCCCCGTGACGATGGTCAGCACCAGCAGGAGCGACGGAGGGGTCCATGCCCACCGGCGACCGCCGAGGCCGGGCCGGACGGCGTCGGGACGGCGGGGACGCTCAGCGGAGGCCTCCTCTCTCCTCGCCTGGAAGGTGGCGCTCCATCGTGCGAGGCAGTCTTCCACGCGACCGGGGCAGAGGGCTCGTGGTGGCCCCAGGACGCGCGATGGGTGTAAACGTTGTGTGACTTGCTCACACACCGAAGCGAGACCCTTCTCACTATCGGGTCCGGTCACTAGAGTGCGAGACAGGTCCTCGCTGGCCCCCCTGGCGAGGTCCTGAGCGCCGGGACCGCCCCACTTCACCCCTACCTCGCTTGGGGTGTCTGAGCGCCGGGGCGGTCCCGGTTTACATCTCTGCGGCGCGCCCCGCCCCCCTTTGGGGCGCCCCGCGGGGGCTTGCTGAACCCTTGTCCACAGACTGCCCTACGAGGCACGGCCTGTCTGTGTGCTTGGTCACGCACCGTCTGAGCAACCGCCGTGGGCCGACCCGCCGTGGGCGCACCCGCCGTGGAGGAGTCAGGCGCAGAGACGCCGCACGCGCCGGTAAAGCGCGGAGGAGGCGGCGGTGACGGCTTCCCGCTCTTGGGCCGGCCCTGCACCGGGTGCCCCGAACAGCGAGACGCCGAACACGCAGCGTCCCGTGGAGAAGTCCACGGTCGTGCCGAGCGCGCTGCTGCCCTTGCCGTTCGGCTGCTCCTCGCCCTCAGGCTCGTGCCTGAAATGGTCGCCACCCTGGCGTTATGCTCCGCGCTGCGCGGGCGCGCTGACACCGCGGCGGCTGCGCCTCGGCCGCGCACGCGGCGATGAGAACCCGACAGGGAAAGGACGTCCAGTGACCTCCCAAGAGACAGCCACCGAGCTCCGCTTCGATCCCCCCTCCCCCGGGTCCTGGGGACTCGATGCCGTTCACTTCCCCCGCCCGGTCACCCGCTACTGGGCAGAGGTCCATCCCGAGGCCTTCAACCGCGGCGTCAGCGACTTCACCAGCTTCTACGGGATGCTGATCGACACGATCGACATGCAGTACGTCAACGGGTTCGCGTACTCGATGCCGCGGCCGGTCGCCGAGGCGGAGGTTCCTGCCCGCTTCCAGCGCGCGGAGGAGCTGTTCGCGGGAAAGCTCTGGCGGGAGCAGCTTCGCGACTGGGACGAGACGGTCAAGCCGGCCTCGATCAGGGTCCATCGGGAGCTGCAGGCGGTCGATCCCGACTCTCTCCCGGACGGGGACCTCGCCGCGTACCTGACGCGTTGCCGCGACCACCACGCGGCGATGATCTCCCAGCACATGCGCTTCACCGCCGCGGCGATGATCCCGACGGGGGACTTCCTCGCCCACGTGGGGGACTGGAGCGGCCTGCCGGCGTCCGACCTGCTCGGCCTGATGCGCGGAGCGGCGCCCGTGTCCGCGGGTGCGTCGGGTGAGCTCGAGCGCCTGGTCGAGGCGGTCGGGCAGGACGATCGAGCCCGCGAGCTGCTGGCCTCCGACGATGACCCCGCAGACGTGCTCGAAGCCCTGCGGTCGCTCGACGGGGAGGCGGGCGCAGCCGTGACCGGGTACCTGGACCTCGTCGGCTGGCGGCTGCTCGACGGCTTCGACATCTCCGGGCCGTGCGCCCTGGAACTGCCCGACGCTCTGCTGCGTGCGATCCGCGTGGCCGTCGAGACGAGCGATGCGGAGAGCTCCGACGTCGAGGGGCTGGTCGCGGGCGTCCGCCAGAAGGTTCCGGAGGAGCATCGGGACGAGTTCGACGAGCTGCTCGGAGAGGCACGGCTGACCTACCGGATCCGCGATGAGCGTGGCGTGTTCAGCGACATCTGGGCCTCGGGGCTGATGCGCAGGGCGGTGCTCGCAGCCGGGCGCCGACTGGCCGGGAGGGGGCAGATAGCCGAAGCCGATCACCTCATCGACGCAGGGCTTGACGAGATGTGCTCGCTGCTCTCCGGCGGGAGCGAGCCCACGGCGGAGGAGCTCGCCGCGCGAGCCGACTACCGCGCCTCACACAGCGCGAAGGGAGCCCCGGCGCTCCTGGGCGACGCGCCTTCCCCTCCGCCGGACCCATCCGGCCTGCCCCCCGCCGCCGGGCGGGTGATGCGGGCGATGGGGATCGCGATGGGGGAAATGTTCGGGAGCTCGGAGGCGAAGCACGAGGAGCACGTCCTGCGCGGGCTGGCGGCGAGCCGAGGTGTCTACGAAGGGCCCGCACGGCGGGTCTCCGATCCCTCCGAGTTCGACCGCATCGTCAAGGGGGACGTCCTCGTCACGGAGTCGACGAGCGAGGCGTTCAACATCCTGCTGCCGCTGCTCGGGGCGCTGGTGACCGACAGCGGCGGTCTGCTGTCGCACTCGGCGATCGTCGCCCGGGAGTACGGCATCCCCGGCGTGGTTGGGACCCGGGAGGCGACGGAGCGGATCGCCGACGGGGCTCGGGTTCGCGTCGATGGCGACGCGGGGGAAGTGACGGTGCTCGGGTGAAGGAGGTCGTGCCGCTCGTGAAGGCCGAGGACACGACGGTTTTCGGGTCCAAGGCGGTCGGGTTGGGGCAGGCCGTGAGGGACGGCCTGCCGGTCCCCCCCGGGGTCGCGCTCTCCGGACCGATCGTCGAGGCCGTGGCAGGGGGGGACGAGAGCGCGATCAAGAAGGTGGCCAAATCGGCCCGGCCCCTGGGCGGCCCGCTCGCCGTCCGCTCCTCGGCGATGGACGAGGACGGCGCGGACGCGAGCTTTGCCGGACAGCATCTGACGCTGCTCGGGGTCCGCTCCGCTGAGGAGCTGGCCGCTGCGCTCAGCGAGATCTGGTGGTCGGCGAACTCCGACTCCGCGATCACCT
>DATFZP010000112.1:0-5004 GCA_035314405.1 Solirubrobacteraceae bacterium
CCTCGACGCCGAGATCCCGGTGGTGCTCGACGCCGACGGCCTCGGCGCCCACGCTCGCAGGCTCGCCGGGCTCGCCGGCCGCTCCGCCCCCACCGTGTTGACCCCTCACGCCGGGGAGCTCGGCCGGCTGCTCGGCTGCGACAGCGCCGAGATCGAGCGCGAGCGCTTGCGCCATGTCCGCACCGCCGCCGAGCTGGCTCAGGGGGTGGTCGTGCTGAAGGGCGATGACACGCTGATCGCAGACCCCTCCGGCCGGGTTGCGGTCAGCCCCGGAGACAGCCCGGCGCTGGCCACGGCCGGGACCGGAGATGTTCTGACCGGCGTCGTGGCCGCCCTCCTGGCCCAGGGCCTGGATGGGTTCACCGCGGCGGCCGCGGGGGTGTGGCTGCACGCCGAGGCGGGCCGGGAGGCCGCCCTCCGCCTCGGTGTGCTCGACGGGGTGATCGCCGGCGATGTCATCGACGCCCTCCCCGCCGCCCGCGCGAGAGCCGGCGGTGCGGAACGAGCGGGCGACAAGGCGACCGCGGCCCAGGCGGGCCCCGGAGGGCGGGCATGAGCCTCCGCCGGGCATCGGCGCGGGTTAACCTCGCGGCGATCGAGCGCAACTGCGTCCGCCTGTGCTCCGGGCTCGCCGGTCCGGGCGCCCTGTGCGCGGTCGTGAAGGCCGACGGCTACGGCCACGGAGCGGTGGCCAGCGCCCGTGCAGCCCTGGCGGGGGGTGCCAGCTGGCTCGCCGTCGCCGACGGGCGGGAGGCGCTCGAGCTGCGAGAGGCTGGCCTGCGAGACGTCCCTGTGCTGGTGATGGGCGCCCTCAGCCGGGTCGAGCTCGAGGAGGCGCTGGCTGCCGAGGGCGAGGTGATCGTCTGGAACGAGCGCCGCCTGCAGGAGGTCGCCGCCGCCGGCGGCGGGCGGGTGCACGTCAAGCTCGACTCGGGGATGGGACGGCTCGGGACCCGTGAGTCCGATCAGGCGACCGCCGTCGCGCTCGCCGCTCTGCGGACACCGGGAGTCCAGCTGGCGGGCCTGATGACCCATTTCGCGACCGCCGACGAGCTCGGGGACGACGGCTTCTTCGCGGAGCAGCTCCTGCGCTTCACCCGCTGGGCGAGGGCCTTGAAGGCCGAGCACCCCGAGCTGATCGTCCACGCCGCCAACAGCGCGGCGACGTTGAGGGATCCCGAGGCCCAGTTCGACATGGTCCGCTGTGGAGTGGCCATCTACGGCATGGACCCCTTCGGCAGGGACCCGGCGCTGCGGGGCCTCGAGCCCGCCCTCGAGCTCAGCTCCTACGTGGCCGAGGTCAAGCCCTGCGGGGAGGGCGAGAGCGCCGGCTACGGACGCCGCTTCGTGGCCGAGCGTGACACCCTGCTGGGCGTCCTGCCGATCGGCTACGGGGACGGCTGGCGACGCAACCTCTCCAACAACGCCGACGTCCTCATCGGCGGACTTCGCCACCCGCTGGTGGGCACGGTCAGCATGGACAGCATCACCGTCGACCTCGGCCCGGACCCCGCGGCGAGGGAGCTCGAGGGCCAGCCGGCGATCCTGATCGGCATCCAGGGCAGTGAGCGGATCACCGCCGAGGAGGTCGCCCGCAGGCTCGAGACGATCAACTACGAGGTGACGTGCGCGCTGACGTCGCGCGTCCGGCGGATCTACCATCGCGACGGCGTCGCCGCCGAGGGCGCCGGGGCATACGAACGGGCGGGGGCCGCGAGCGGGACATGAGCGAAGGCCTGTTGCTCGCCCGCAGGGCGCTCGCGGGCGCGGAGGCGTGGGTGGTGGGAGGCGCCGTCCGCGATCGGCTGCTGCAGCGCCCGACCGGCGATCTCGATGTCGTCGTGGCGGGCGATCCCGAGGAGGCCGCCAGGGCGGTGGCTCGGGCGGCTGGACGGGCGGCGTGCTTCGCGCTCTCGCAGGAGTTCGGTTCCTGGCGGGTGGTCGCCCGGGACGGCACATGGCAGCTCGACGTCGAGCCGATGCGGGGGGGGACGCTGGAGGCCGACCTCGCCCTGCGCGACTTCACCGTCAATGCGATCGCCGAGCCGATCGCCGGGGGCTCGCTGATCGACCCCCTCGGGGGGGTGGAGGACCTCAGACGGCGGCGGCTGCGGATGGCCGCCCCCGGGGCCTTCGCCGCCGATCCCCTGCGCGTGCTTCGCCTCGTGCGGGTCTCGGTTGAGCTCGACCTCTCCCCGGAGGGCGAGACGGTGGCCGCCGCGAGGGCGTGGGCGCCGGCGCTGGGCGGCGTGTCGGCCGAGCGCGTGTTCGCCGAGCTGTCCAGGATCGTGTCCGCGGCGAGGGCGCTCGACGGGTTGCAGATGATGGAGGAGATCGGCGCCACCGCCGTGGTGCTCCCCGAGCTGCAGGCTCTCCGGGGGGTCGAGCAGAACCGCTACCACCACCTCGACGTCTACGGCCACACCCTCGAGGTGCTCGAGCGGACCGTCGAGCTGACCGGCAGCCCCGGGCCGGAGGCGGGGCGCCTCGGCGAGGCGCTCGAGGGCGTGCAGGAGCCGGTGGCGGCCTTGCTGTCAGAGCCCCTGGCCGACCAGCTGACCCGCGGGGACGCGCTCCGCTGGGGAGCCCTGCTGCACGACGCCGCCAAGCCGATCACCCGTGAGGTGCTCGGCCCCGGGGAGCGGGTGACGTTCATCGGCCATGACGTCCGCGGCGCCGAGCTGGCACGGGCGGTGCTCGGGCGGCTGCGGGCGAGCGAGCGGCTGCGCGCCCACGTCGCCGCGCTGGTCCGCCATCACCTGCGTCTGGGGTTTCTCGTCCACGAGCCCCAGCCGCTCTCCAGGCGGACGATGTTCGCCTACATGCGGACCTGCGAACCGGTCGAGGTCGATGTCACGCTGCTGTCGATCGCCGACCGCCTGGCGACCCGGGGCGAGCGCGCCGATGAGTCGATCGAGGCGCATCTGGGAGTCGCCCGGGATGTCCTCCGGGAGGCGCTGCGCTGGCGCGCCGAAGGCCCTCCGGTGGCGCTGCTGAGGGGTGACGAGCTGGCGAGCGAGCTCGCGATGCCCGCCGGGCCGCGCCTGGGCGAGCTGCTGGAGGAGCTGCTGCAGGCGCGGTATGCGGGTGAGATCTCCACGCGCGAACAGGCTCTTGCATATGCCCGAAGCCTGACGCGGACCATATAGGCTTGCCCACGTGGCCGATCCCGACTGTATCTTCTGCAAGATCCTCGCCGGCGAGCTGCCGTCGCAGATCGTCGACGAAGACGAGCGCACGATCGCCTTCATGGACATCGCCCCCGCATCCCGCGGTCACGCCCTCGTGATACCCCGCGCCCACTCCTCCGACCTGCTCAGCGTCGACAGCGACGACCTGACGGCGGTGGCGCTCGCCTCCCAGCGCCTCGCCGGCCGCATGAAGGAGCGACTCGGGGCCGACGGGGTGAACCTCCTCAACGCCTGCGGCCCGGCAGCGTGGCAGACGGTCTTCCACTTCCACGCCCACGTGATCCCCCGCTACGAGGGCGATCCGCTGCGGCTTCCGTGGATCCCCACGCCGGGCGATCCGGAGGAGATCGCGGCCGCGGGGCAGGAACTGGCGCAGGGGTAGCGAAGTTGGTGGGCCCGCTACATCTGGCGTTCCCGTGTGTTGTATGGCAGAGATGAGAACGATCCGACGGACATATCCCGCTGTTCTCGCGGCCGCCGCGTGCGCCCTGGCGCTCCCGGCGAGCGCCCCGGCGACGCTCAGCGAAGTCGGGCTGATCCCCGCCACGATCCCGGCGACGGTTCCGAGCTGCCCCGCCACCCCGTGCCTGGCCGTTGCCCGCACGACCGGCTTCCAGGTCAAGGTTGGCAGGGTCCACAACCCTCTGATCGCGCCGGCGGAAGGGTCCGTGGTGGCGTGGACGATCCAGATGGGCAAGCCGACGCCCGCGCAGATCAAATACTTCAACGCCAACGAGGGAGGCCCGGCCGAAGCCGGCATCGCGATCCTGCGCCCGCAGCCCAAAGTGGCCCTCACGTACAAGCTGATCGCCAAGAGCCCCCTCATCAAACTGCAGCCGTACTTCGGCAAGACCGCCGAGTTCCCCCTGGAAACGACGATCAAGGTCGACAAGGGTGACATCGTCGCGTTGACCGTCCCGACATGGGCTCCCGCGCTCGCCCCGGGCTTCGGCAACGACACCTCATGGCGGGCCAGCCGCCCGAAAACGGCCTGCACGAGCACCAGCAGCCAGACGGTCCAGAGCCAGATCGGCAGCTCGCTGCAGTATTTCTGCCTCTACCAGACCGCTCGCCTGACCTACAGCGCCACCCTGATATCCACGCCGTAGCGGCCCTGGGTGCGCCTGCGGGCGGCCTCGGTGCAGGGTGCTAGGGGGCGCTCGTCCCGCCGGTGGCGTTGGAGCCGCCGGACGGCGTCGAGCCGCCCGTTTCTCCGGCCCCTTTCGAGGCTTCCGTCTTCGGGGCTTCTTTTTCTTTTTCGGCGGCCGCGCCCCCGCTCGACCCGCTCGTCCCCGAGGACCCTTCGCTGGAGGAGCCGCCGGTCCCTTCGCTGGAGGAGGAGCCGGAGGATCCTTCGCCGGTGGTGCTCGTCGTCTTCGTCGGGGTGGTGGTGGTGGAGGTCGTCTGGATCGCCGCGGCTTCGGCGCTCGTGTTCGTCGGAGGGATGATCGCCGGTGTGCTCTTGGGCACGGCGTCGGCGACGTTGCTCCCTCCGCAGGCAGTGAGCGTGGTCGCGCCCAGCACCAGCGTGCAGCCGATCACCGCGGCGCCCGCCAGCCGCCGATGCGGGCCCGATCGCTGCATCAGCGGAAGGCTCCGGCCCCGCGTGCCTGTCCTGCCGTCACGGCGCTCCTCGGTGCGGCTCGTGCCCTGATCGCTCATCGTTGATCGTCTTCTCGCTCCCCCGGGGCCGGCGCCTCAGTGGGTTCCGTTCCGGGGTCCCGGTGGCGCCATCCGCCGGCCGCAGGTGGGACATTCGTTGAGATCCTTCTGGGCGAGCTGGTTGCACCAGTTGCAGAAGCGCAGGTTCTCG
>DATFZP010000113.1:0-3707 GCA_035314405.1 Solirubrobacteraceae bacterium
TCCCTGTTCGCAGCTCCGGAGGGGGCGCCCGTGGGCGTTCGGCCGGTCGAGGGGTCCTTCCATTCGATCGATGGCATACCCCACTTTCTTTCGTCCACGGCGGCCCGTCACCTGCTCGAGCTGGCCACCGTCTATGACCTCGTGTGGGCGAGCGGGTGGGAGGAGAAGGCCGACGAGCACCTCCCCTACCTGCTCGGCCTGCCCCCCCGCCTGCCGTTCATCCGCTTCCCCGCCCGCGTGAGGGGCACCCGGGCGGACAACGCCCACTGGAAGCTCCAGGCGATCGACGCCTACGCCGGCCCGCGGGCGCTGGCGTGGGTCGACGACGCCCTGAACGACGCCTGCCACGAATGGGCCGGGGGGCGCGAGGCCCCGACCCTGCTCGTCCAGACCTCCCCCGAGCTGGGGCTCACCCGGCGGGAGACCTCGACGCTCCGGGCGTGGGCGCGGGAGCTCCGGACGGGCTCGACGGCGCCCCGAGGGTGACCGGGAGGGGCGGCGAAACGCACGCCCCCGTCCCTCCGGAGCCCTCATACAGGGCCCGCAGCGCGAGCCCCCGGGAGGCGGCCGCCGAGAAGCCCCCCGGCACCGAGAAGGCTCCCCGCCCGTCGCTCGTCGCTTCGGCGATCGTCCGCTCCTGCACCACTTCCCCCCGCCGGCTGACGAGGCGCTGCTGGATGAGGATGCCCGCGCCGGGTATCGGGGCCCCGTCCAGGCGGTTGAGGCTCCCTTCGAGGGCCGGTCCGCCGCCGCCCGGGGGTCCCCCCGCAGCCGGCGGCCCCGCCGGGGAGGCCGCGGCGAGGGTCAGGGTCAGGCGGTTGGGCCGCGGCGAGAGGGCGAGCGCCCGCGAGCGGATCGCCGGCAGTTCGCCATAGAGGACGTCCCCCGGACAGTCCGTCGAGTCCCCGTCCCGGTGCCCGGCGATGTGGGGCAGGCGCACCCTGGCGTTCGCCGGGAAGCGGCTGTAGGAGGCCCCCGCCGGGTTGACCTTCACCGTGACGGTCCCGATCGCAGGGACCCCGTGTAGAGAGAGCTTCCACGCGAGCAGCCCCTGCAGGGCGAGCGCCGCCGCGGGGGTGATCGAGGTGCTCATGAACGTGCCCAGCACGGCCACCCCGGTGGAGACGAGGTTGAAGCCGCCGGCGTGCGCGCCCGTCACCGGCTCCTCGATGCCCCCCGCCCGGGCCTCGAAGATGCGCCCGTAGAGGTCTATGAGGAAGTTGTAGCCGATGTCGTTCCACCCGTTCACGTCGCGGTGGAAGAGGTAGATCGCCTGCACCATCGCCGGCACCTCCCCGGCCGTGTACCCGTTGGGGCTGTCGGTGTGGTGCACGAAGGCCATCCTCACCTGGCCGTATCCCGGAGCGACCCTCGGTGGGGAGCTGCCGAGCGCCCACGCCCGCCGGGCGATGATCGGCGGCTGCCCGGGGCCCGCCTGCAGCGCCGGCGTGACCAGCGGCAGGCCCCCGGAGGCGAGGGAGGCGAGCGATGCGGCCCGCCTGCGGGCCCCGATCCCCCCGCTCACATCCACGAGGTGTGCCACCACGTCGCTCGCCCTCCCCCTCGAGAGCACCTGCACCGCCGTGGTCCCTCCCGTCCAGATCGGGTCTCCCACGCTCGCGCCGGGGGGGCCTTCCGGCGGAGTGCCTTCGGGGCCGTGGCCGTGGCCTTCGGCCGGCACCCACCTCGTCCACGTCCCCGCCGCCGTGGCGAAGCGCAGCTGCAGGCCGGGGCCGTCCCGTGGGCCGCCCTCCGGCGCCCGCCATTGCAGGCCGACGAGGTCGGCCGGGGTCGGCAGGGAGATGGTCCTGACCCGCCCCCCCTGAAGGGTTCCGAGCGGGTGCTCGCTCAGCCGTGGCCGCGGGGGCCCGGCGAGGGCGGCGAGGGCGCCCCCGGGGCGCGCCAGCGAGCCGGCGAGCGCCCCGGCGCCGGCCTTCAGCACGGATCTGCGCGTGAGCCTGCGCTCGTCCATCACCCTTCAGGACAGCATGTCTCGGGGCGGAGTGCGCCGCCCGGCCGTGAGAATCCCTTAACCCTGCGGCGGGCCGACCGCCCCGGAAGGCAGACGGCCCGCAGCCCGCGCGGGGCTACTCCCCCTCGCCGGCCTGCTCGTCGGAGATCTCGAGTTCGGCCAGCTCCTCGGCGAATCCCGGGTCGGTGCCCCCGGCGCCGATCTTCTCGAGCGACGCGAGGTCGGCGTCGAACTCCTGCCCGTAGCCGCCGTTGAAGCCGTCTCCCGAGCTCAGCCCGAGCTCCGCGGCGATCTCGTCCTGGTCGAGCAGTCCGACGTCGTCGATCGCCCGGGGGAGCGGCTCCGCCGGCTCGATCTCGATACGCCGGTAGCGCTTCAGGCCCGTCGCAGCCGGGATCAGCTTGCCGATGATCACGTTCTCCTTGAGCCCGTTGAGCCTGTCGATCTTGCCCTCCAGCGCCGCGTCGGTGAGGACCTTCGTGGTCTCCTGGAAGGAGGCCGCCGACAGGAACGAGTCGGTGTTGAGGGAGGCCTTGGTGATGCCGAGGATGATGTCCTCGAACTGGGCCACCTCACCGCCCTGCTCGCCCACCGCGTCGTTGACCTTGGCGAATTCGAAGCGGTCCACGAACTGGCCGGGCAGGTAGTCGGTGTCGCCCTTCTGGTCGACCCTCACCTTCTTGAGCATCTGGCGGACGATCAGCTCGATGTGCTTGTCGTTGATGTCCACACCCTGGGACTTGTAGACCTCCTGGACCTCCTTCACCAGGTACTGCTCGGTCTCGGTCCGTCCCCTGATCGCCAGCAGCTCGTGCGGGTAGACCGACCCCTCGTTGAGCTGCTTGCCGGCGAGGATCTTCTCTCCGGCGCTCACGAACAGGCGGGTCCGCCGGGGGAAGGCGTGGCGGTGCTCCTCCCCGGCGTCATCGGTGATGACGACCGTCAGCGCCTTGTCGGTCTCCTCGATCGATACCACCCCGTCCTGTTCGGCGATCTTAGCGAGGCCCTTCGGGCGGCGTGCCTCGAACAGCTCGACCACCCGCGGGAGCCCGTGGGTGATGTCCGCCCCGGCGACCCCTCCGGTGTGGAACGTGCGCATCGTCAGCTGGGTGCCCGGCTCGCCGATCGACTGGGCGGCGACGATCCCGACGGCGTCCCCGATCTGTGCGAGCGAGCCGGTGGCCATCGCCCGGCCGTAGCAGAACTGGCACACCCCGCTGGGGGCCTCGCACTTCAGCACCGAGCGCACCGGGACCCTCACCTCGACGCCCTTGGCGTGGTCGTCGCCGAAGGCCTGGGAGATGTCGGCGAGCTCCTCCCTGCCGATTTCCGTGCCCTGCTCGGCGAGCATCCGGTTGCGCTTGGTGGTGATCGGCCGCGCGGCGATCCGCCCCACGAGGCCGTCGTTGGGCTCGCCGTCGGCCTTGAAGACGGGCAGCTCGATGTAGTCCTCGGTGCCGCAGTCGGCCTCGCGGATGATCACGTCCTGAGCGACGTCCACCAGGCGCCTGGTCAGGTAGCCGGAGTCGGCGGTCCTCAGGGCGGTGTCGGCGAGGCCCTTTCGCGCCCCGTGGGTGGAGATGAAGTACTCGAGCACCGACAGGCCCTCCATGAAGTTGGCCTTGATCGGGCGCTCGATGATTTCACCCTTCGGGTTGGCCATCAGGCCGCGCATCCCCGCCAGCTGGCGGATCTGCTTGAAGGAGCCTCGCGCACCCGAGTTGGCCATCATGAA
>DATFZP010000114.1:0-4230 GCA_035314405.1 Solirubrobacteraceae bacterium
GCCCGTGGCCGCCGCGCGCGTTGATCTTGGCGAGCTCCACCTCGTCCGCCACGACCGCATAGTCGGGCGCCCCAGCGAGGAACAGGAGCTCGTAGAGGCCCAGCCTCAGGGCTGCGAGCACCGGCGCCTGCAGCCGCTGCAGCGGGCGGCCGCTGAGCTCTGCGATCAGGTGGTCGAGCGTCGCCCGCCGTTGGACGGCTCCGTAGACGAGCCGCATCGCAAGCGCCCGGTCGCGGGCCCCGAGCTCACGAGACTCCGCGTGGAGGGCCTCGTCTGCGTAGGCACCCCGCTCGAAGACGCGGCGCACGACCGCGTATGCGCACGCCCTCGCGGGTGCCACCGGGGAGCCGTCGCGCGCGGGCACCGCGGGCATCGCCGCTACCCGCTCCGGGAGGCGGCCGCCGGCGCGAGCACCTCGGCGAGATCCCGTGCCAGGTCCTCTGCCTCGGCCGGGGTGAGGCTGGCGGTGGTCACGCGTATCGCCTGCGGACCGGCGAGGCGATAGGGCGCTCCGGGGGCCACCACCCAGCCACGCTGCAGGAGCGCTCCGAGCACGCCTCCCTCGTCCTCGACCGGCACCCATACGTTGAGCCCCGATGCCCCGTGGGCTCGTACGCCGCGATCGGCCAGACAGGCGATCAGCCGCTCCCGTCGGTGGCCATAGGTGTCCCTCGCTCGGGCGATCTGCTCCTCCACGGACGGGTCCCTCCACAGCTCGAGCACGAGGTTCTGGAGGATGTGGCTTACCCACCCCGGACCGCACTGCTGTCGACCCTGCACGCGGGCGACAGTCTGAGGGTCGCCGGCCAGCACGGCCAACCGCAGGTCGGGGCCGAGCGCCTTCGCAACCGAGCGGGTGGCCGCCCAGCGCGAGCGCCCCGTCAGCGCCGTGTGCAGGCGACTGCCGGCGAGGTGGCCAAGGTGGTCGTCCTCGATCAGGAGCGTGTCGGGGAACTCCGCCAGCACTCCCCTCAGCTCGCGGGCACGGGCGCCGTCGAGAGCGGCGCCCGTGGGGTTCTGTCCGCGCGGCGTGATCACGGCCGCGCGGGCTCCCCGCCCGAGCGCGCTGCGCAGCCCGGCCGGGAGCATCCCGCGGTCATCGATCCAGACGGGCTCGAGTGCGAGCCCGAGCGCCCTCAGCAGGTCATACAGAGCGGCGTAACCCGGGTTCTCGACGGCCACCCGGTCGCCCGGGCGCAGGTGCGCCTGGAGCACGCGCTCGATGCCGTCGAGGGCGCCGCTGACGAGGCAGACGGAGTCGGCGGGGATGCCGTCGCCGAGCAGTTGCTCGCGGGCGAGCGCGATCAGCTCGGGGGTGACCGGGGGCTCCCCGTAGAGGCCCACGCGCGGCCGCGTCCTCGCCAGGACCGGGGCGAGGTCCGGCAGCAGCGCGGGGTCCGGGTTGCCGCGGGAGAGGTCCCTCGCTCCGGCCGGTATGGGGAGCGGAGCGCGCATCACGCCGACGGGGGGCACCTGGCCGATGCGGGTGCCGCGGCGCTGCTCGGTCACCACCACACCCCGCCGGCGGAGCTCGGCGATGCCGGCGGCGACCGTCACGGGGCTGAGGCCCACGTCGGCCGCCAGGCGCCTGACCGACGGCAGGCGCTGGCCGGGCGCCAGAGCCCCTGCTGCAACCGCCGACTCCACGTCTGTGACGAGCTCCGCCGCGCTCGCTGCCTGAATCCGATACTGTTTCAGCTCAGTCATCGATCTGTACTATGACAGATAGGGGGACCTCGTGGCCGCACAGCCCCGACGTCGAGACGCAGCCCCATCCGACGCCTCGGACGGCGCTCCGGCGCACACCTCGGCGAGGCCCGCCCCGGCGGCGCCCGCTCGGGCGGCGCCCGTCTCCCACACCGTCTCCGACAGGGTCCGTCTGCGACGCAGGCGCGAACGGGGCAGCCACGAGCGTTCGACGATCGACGCGATCCTCGACGAGGCCCTGATCGCCCACCTCGGCATCGTCGATGAGACCGGGCAGCCGATCGTGACCCCGACGCTGCACGCCCGCCGCGGCGACGTCGTCTACTGCCACGGGTCGACCGCCTCGAGGACGCTCCGGGCGCTCGCGAGCGGCGGCCCGGTGTGCCTGACGGTGTCCCTGATCGACGGCCTCGTGCTCGCGCGATCGGCGATGCACCACTCCGCCAACTACCGCTCGGCGATGCTGTTCGGCCGGGCCACGGCCGTATGCGAGCCGGCCGAGAAGATGGCGGCGCTCGAGGCGATCGTGGAGCACATCGTCCCCGGCCGCTGGCGCGACGTGCGGGCCCCGACCGAGAAGGAGATGAAGGCCACGTCGGTGCTCGCGATCCCGATCGACGAGGCCTCGGCGAAGATCCGAACCGGCCACCCTGTCGACGACGAGGAGGACTACTCCCTGGGCGCGTGGGCGGGGATCATCCCGCTCAGCACGGCGGCCGGGGCGCCGGAGCCCGACCCCCGGCTGCGCCCGGGAGTCCCGGCCCCCGCCTACGCGGGCGCCTACCGGCGGCCGGGCTGGGGGTCGTGACCATGCAGGTAGTCCGAGGCGTCCATCGCCCGCCCCCCCGCCGGCTGGACGACGAGTAGCTCGAGCTCCCCCGGGCGGCAGGCGAGCAGCAGTCGTCCGTCGCGGACGAACGGGCCGGAGGGCTCCCCCTGCGACGCTGCCGGCAAGGGCTCGCCCGGCGGCTGTGGAGGGTAGCGGTCCGGCGCCGGCGCCGGCGCCGCGTCGGGACCCGCCTCGATGACCCGCGCCTCGTGGACGGAGAGCATCGCTCCCCCCGGCAGGGATACCCGCGCCACCACATGGGGCGACAGCGCCCTCACGACGCGCTCGAGCTCGACCGCCGGGCGGCGGGGGTCGAGGAGGCGGTCGCCGGGAAGGATCTTCTCGGCGTAGGTGACGCCGTCCTCGGGCTGCTCAACGAATCGAGGTGAGCGCTCGAGCGCCTGCACGAGCAGCCCGCCGCCGAGCTCGGCCAGCCGCGCGGAGAGCGAGCCGTAGGTGTCCTCGGCGCGAATCGGCTCCTCGCCGGCGAGACACACCGGACCGCTGTCCAGTCCGGCGGTCAGGCGCATGATCGAGACCCCCGTGCGCTCGTCGCCGGCCATGATCGCCCTCTCGACCGGGGCCGCCCCCCGCCAGCGCGGCAGCAGCGAGGGATGGACGTTCAGGATCTCGTGCTCGGACAGGAGAGGCTCCTTGATCAGCGCCCCGTACGCACACACGACGACCGTCCGACGCTCGCCCTCGCCGGACGCGGACGGCGACACACCCGGTCCGCCTGCCCGGGCGATCAGCTCTCGTGCGCCCGGGTCGTTGACGCTCTCCGGCTGCTCGAGGGGCAGCCCCAGGGCGCGCGCCCGCTCGGCCACCGGGGGGGCCGTGAGTCGCCGTCCCCGTCCGCTCGGCCGATCGGGGCGGGTGAGAACGAGTGCCGGGCGATAGGCGCTGCCAGCCAGGCGTTCGAGGACCGTGGCGGCGAACTCCGATGTGCCCAGGAAGACGGTGCTCAAATCCCCCCCTGGGCGCGGGTGTGGCGCTAGGCGCCGCCCTCGCCCTCCTGCGCCTCGCGCATCGCCCGCATCGCCTCCTTGCGCGCCTGGCGGGAGATGCGATCGAGGATGAGGATGCCGTCGAGGTGGTCGATCTCGTGCTGGATCACCCTTGCCCGCAGACCCTCGGCCTCGAGCTGGAGCTCGCGGCCCTCCTCGTCCCGCGCGCTCACCTCCACCCTCGCCGGACGCTCGACCTCCACATGAACCCCCGGCAGGCTGAGGCACCCCTCTTCGGCGACCTCGAGCTCCTCGCTGACCGACTCGATGACGGGGTTCACGAGGGCGACGAGCTCGTCCTCCTCGTGCGCCTGGAAGACGAGGACGCGGTGCAGCACCCCGACCTGATTGGCCGCCAGCCCGATGCCGAGCGCGTCGTGCATCAGCTCGCCCATTCGCCGGACCTCCTCCTGCAGGTCCGCGTCGAAGCGCTCGACCGGGACGGCCGTGGCCCGCAGCACCGGATCGCCGAGCTTTCGCACCCGACGAAGGGCCGCGTCCCGACGGGCCCGGGTCTCGGGGTCGAGCTCCGCTACCGCCGGAGCGCCCTCGAGGGGCTCGACCTCGACATCGCCCTCGGCGGATACGGGGGGGTCCCGCTCCTTCAGTCTCTGCTCTTCGGCCATCGACGCCTGAGTTTACGAGCCGCCGCCCGCGGAGCGGTGCCCGCGGCGACCTATCGCGGCG
>DATFZP010000115.1:0-7395 GCA_035314405.1 Solirubrobacteraceae bacterium
GGTGTGGCCGCGATGGCGACCGGAATAGCCCGTGCGGCCTTTGAGTTCGCCGTCGACTACTCGCGCGAACGCGTCCAGTTCGGCGTGCCGATCGCGATGCACCAGGCGATTCAGTTCATCATCGCCGACATGGCGACCGAAATCGAAGCCTCGCGCCTGCTCACGTGGAAGTCGGCGGTGATGCTCGACCAGGGCGAACGCAACACGCTCATCTCCTCCCACGCCAAGCGCTTCGCGGCCGACACGGCGATGAAGGTCGCCACTGAAGCCGTCCAGGTCTACGGGGGCTACGGCTTCATCAAGGATTACCCCGTGGAGAAGCTCTTCCGCGACGCGAAGATCATGCAGCTGTACGAGGGCACCTCCCAGATCCAGCGGCTGGTCATCGCCCGGGAAACGCTGCTGCCCAGGCGCGTCGAGGAGCCTGCGGCCGTCGCCGTCTGAGCGACCCGGCAAGAGACCGGCGAGCGGCGCCCAGCCGGGCTGGCGGCTCGGCGAGGGCTCAGCCGATCAGCACGAACGAGCTGTAGTTGGACAGCTGGGCGCCGTCGGTCACCTTCACGAACACGCGATAGACACCCCGTCGCGCGGGGATCGCGCGGCTGAACCTCGAGCTGGTCGCGGTCAGGGAGCGAAGGAACGTTCCGGCGACGTACTCGGCGTGCCCGTGGACGATCCGCAGGATCTCCACCCGCGTGCCGGTCGAGGCCGGCGAGACCGTCCCGTAGATTCGGAGGTAGTTCGGACGCGACGCGCGGCCCACGTGGGGCGTGATGCGGACGGCGACGTTCGCGAGGGCGACCGGGCTGACCACCGGCGGGCTGGTCGTCGTGACCACCCTGAACTGCGTGAGCGTCGCCAGGCCCAGGACGGGGAAGGAGAAGCCGCCCACGGCGGTCGTCAACTCGGGGTTGCCGACGTTCTGGAAGCCCGCCGTGTACGGGAAGGAGTCGCCCTGGAGCACGACGGGGCGGTTGGCGTTGTCGGTGCCGGAGAGGGTGCCCTCAACAGTGATCGCCCCCCCGTATACGATCGGATCGGGGGCCACGAGGATCGCGAGCGATAGGGGCACCTTCGTCGTCACGAGCGTGCGGTCACGGCCGATGCTCGGCCCCGCTCCGTTGACCGCGACGAGGCGGTAGTGGTAGACGCTCAGCGGCTGCAGCCCCGTCACGGGAAGGCTCACGCTCACGGCGCGGGTGCCGGCGCCGGCACTGGCGATCGTCGTCTGTCCGCCATAGATCTTCGTGGCTCCGTACTGGAAGTAGAAGGAGGTTTCGACGCCGTGGGGGTTGACCGAGCCGGTCAGCGTCGCCGAGGCGTAGCTGACGTTCCGTGGCCCGCCGGTGGACACCGAGGGAGGGCTCGCCGCCTGAGCCGTGCCGGCAAGCGCGAGCGAGGCGAAGATCAACGTCCCCAGCGGCGCCAGCAGCCGCGTCCTCATGGTGGTGGCCCTGATCAGTCGGTTGCCTCGGATCCCGTTCACTAGCTTCATGGTCTCTCCACTCATCCGCATTTGCCGCGCCCCGTCATGGGTGCTAACCCACACGGGCTGCGTGGTAACCCGCAGCTGACCCGCGGGGGCGCTCAGACGAGCGCTCTCCGGCGGGCGGCGCTAGGCTCCCGCATCCCCAAGCCAGCAGAGGAGAGGCAAGAGATGTTCGTGTTCGAAGCCGCCGTCGTCGGTGCCGGAACGATGGGCGGCCAGATCGCCCAGACGATCGCCGCTGCGGGAATCCCCGTGGTCCTGAAGGACATCGACGATGCCCTCGTGCAGGCCGGCCTCGAGGAGGCCCGCGGGGTCACCGCCGGCCAGGTCGGAACACTCGTCGAGAAGGGCAGGATCACCGGCGAGCAGGCCGAGGCGCAGATCGAGGAGATCCTCGGGAGGATCCGGGGGACGACCTCCTACGAGGACTTCGGCCAGGTCGATTTCGTCGTGGAGGCGGTTCCGGAGAGGATGGAGATCAAGCAGGCCGTCTTCGCCGAGCTCGACGCGGCCACCCCCGGGCACGCGATCCTCGCGTCGAACACCTCCTCGCTGTCGATCACCGAGATGGGCGAAGCGACGCTCAGGCCCGAGAAGGTGATCGGCTTTCACTACTTCTACCCCGCCTCGGTGATGCCCCTGGTGGAGATCGTCGAGGGGGAGGAGACCTCGGCCGAGACGGTCGGCGCCGCCGTCACCTTCGCCCAGACGATCCGCAAGCAGCCGATCACCTGCGCCGAGGTGCCGGGCTTCGTGGTCAACCGGATCCTCAACTCGGGGGTCTCGGAGGTGTGGCGGGAACAGGAGGAGAAAGGGCTCTCGATCAAGAAGATCGACGAGGGCGTCGGCGCCGCGGGAGTCGTGCCCGTCGGCCCCTACCTGCTCGTCAACCTGCTCGGCCTCGACACCGTGCTGCACGTGGCCGAGCATCTCGTGGAGTCCTACGGGGAGGAACGCTTCTACGTCCCGAGGGGCATGCAGAAGCTCGTCTCCGAGAACAAGCTCGGCGCCAAGACGGGAGGGAACGGCTTCTACAACCCGGAGGGGGAGGCGAACGTCCCCGGCGACGGCGAGCCCGACGTGGCGGAGCTCGTGGAGCTGCTCTCGCTGAAGACCCTGCTCGAGGCCTGCCTCGTGCTCGAGGAGGGGGTGGCGACCCACAGGGACATCGACTTCGGGATGATGGCCGGCGCCGGTCTGGACCCCCGCCGAGGCCTGATGCCGCCGTTCATGAAGGCCGACAGCGAGGGACTCGACGCGGTCCTCGAGCGGATGGAGAACGCCCAGGAGCGCTATGGGGTGCGCTTCACCCCGCCCACCATCCTGCGTCGCCTCGTCGCCCAGGGACGCCTCGGCCAGAAGAGCGGTCAGGGCTTCTACGCCTACCCGCAGCCCGACGCGGAGCAGCCGGCCGAGGTGATCAAGCTCGAGACCCGCGAGGACGGGGTGGCGATCGCATGGCTGGCCAACGGCCAGATGAACTCGATCTCCCCCCAGGTCGTGAAGGACCTGCAGAAGGTGTGGGGCGCGGTCAAGGACTCCGGCGTCCGGGCGCTGGTGATCGCCTCCGCGAACCCGTTCCTGTTCAGCGCGGGAGCCGACATCAAGGCGTTCACCACGATGGACGAGTCCTCCGGGGCCGAGCTGATCGACGGCGCCCACAGGCTGTTCCGCGAGCTGGGCTCCGAACAGATCGCGACGATCGCCGCCGTCAACGGCCTCGCCTTCGGAGGCGGCTGCGAGCTGGCGATGGCCTGCGACGTGCGGATCGCCGCGCGGTCGGCCCTCTTCGGCCAGCCGGAGATCAAGCTCGGGATCATCCCCGGGTTCGGGGGCACCCAGCGCCTGCCGCGGCTGGTGGGCACCAACAAGGCTCTCGAGATGAACCTCGTGGGGGACCCGATCCTCGCCGACGAAGCCTTCGAGCTGGGCCTCTGCAACCGACTCGTGGAGGACCACGAGCTGCTCGACACCGCCCTGCAGTGGGCCCGCAAGCTCGCCGGGCAGGCGCCGCTGGCCGTCGGGGAGATCAAGCGCATCTCCGGGGCCGGCGACCTCGACCAGGGCATCGAGGACGAGAAGCGGGCGTTCGCCGCCGTGTTCGCGACGGCCGACGCCAAGGAGGGCATCGCCGCCTTCCTCGGCAAACGCCAGGTCCGCTTTCAGGGTCGATGAGCCGGGCGCCGGGGTGCGCGGCCTCCGGGCCGGCACGGGGGTGGGCGGCCGTCGGGCGGCGCCGATGAGCCCGGCCGCCCCCCACGCGAACGGGCTTCCGCCCTCGGCGGGGCTGGAGACCGCTCGTCTGGCGGAGCTCGTGGCGGGGGCTCGCACGGTGGTGGCGCTGACCGGCGCGGGGATCTCGGTGCCCTCCGGGATCCCCGACTTCCGCTCCCCGGGGACCGGGCTGTGGGAGCGGGTGGACCCGATGGAGGTGGCCCACATCGACGCCTTCCATCGCGACCCCGAGCGATTCTGGTCCTTCTACAGCGAGCGCTTCGCGGCGCTCGCCGGCAGGGAGCCCAACGACGCCCACCGGGCGCTCGTGGCGATGGAGCGCCATGGCCTGCTCGGGGGGGTCATCACCCAGAACGTCGACATGCTCCACCGCCGCGCCGGCACGCGCGAACTGGTCGAGGTGCACGGCAGCATCGCCGCCTGTGTGTGCCCGGAGTGCGGCGAGCGGATCCCGCTCGAGCAGGCGCGCGAGCGGATGCTTGCCAGCGCCGACGGAGTGCCCCGCTGTGAGCGCTGCGGCGGGCCGCTGAAGCCCGATGTCGTGCTGTTCGGGGAGATGCTTCCGGCCGCGCCGCTCGCACGCGCCGGCGAGCTGTGCGCGGGCGCGGAGGTCCTCCTCTGCATCGGC
The DNA here is from genome assembly GCA_035314405.1 of Solirubrobacteraceae bacterium. Taxonomy (GTDB): domain Bacteria; phylum Actinomycetota; class Thermoleophilia; order Solirubrobacterales; family Solirubrobacteraceae; genus Palsa-744. Next base: position 4,353 of record DATFZP010000115.1, read on the forward strand.
TCATCGCTGGAGGTGCACCCGGTCGCCGGCCTGCCCCGCCTGACGCTTCAGGCCGGCGGCAGGCTCGCGATCGTCACCCAGGGCGAGACGCCCCTCGATCCGCTCGCTGCCGTGCGCTGCCGCGGCGATGTCGTCCAGGAGCTGCAGGCGCTTGTCCGCGCGCTCGGAGCCGGCGAGCCCTGACCGAGGCTAGGGACGGATGAACGTGTCCGGGTCGGGTCCCAGGCGCCGGCCCTCGTCGAGCGCGTCGATCTCGCGCATCTCCGAGTCGGCGAGCTCGAAGTCGAAGACCTCGAAGTTCTCGCGGATCCGCTCGGGAGTGACCGACTTCGGGATCACGACGTTGCCGAGCTGCAGATGCCAGCGGATGACGACCTGCGCCGGGGTCCTGGAGTGCGACTCGGCGATCCGGACGATGACCGGGTCCCCGAGCACCTGCCCCTGCGCGAGGGGGCTCCACGCCTCCGTCACGATCCCGAGCCGCTCGTGCTCCCGGCGCAGCCCGACCTGCTGGAAGTAGGGATGCAGCTCGACCTGGTTGATCACAGGCGTCTCGCCCGTCTCGGCGATCAGGCGCTCGAGGTGGGCCGGCTGGAAGTTTGAGACCCCGATCGAGCGGACGAGGCCCTCCGTGCGCAGCTCAATGAACGCGCGCCAGGTGTCCGCGTAGCGATCGTGGGGTGGTACCGGCCAGTGGATCAGGTAGAGGTCGATGTAATCGAGCTCGAGGCGTCCGAGGCTTGCGTCGAACGCCCGCCTGGCCTCCTCGTAGCCGTGGTCGTCGTTGAAGCACTTCGTCGTGATGAAGACCTCCCCCCGTTCCAGGCTGGAGGCGTGCACCGCCTGCCCGACCGCCGGCTCGTTGCGATAGGCCGCCGCCGTGTCGATGTGCCGGTAGCCCGTCGACAGGGCCGTGCTGACGGCCTCCTCGGTCTCTGCCGGCGGCACCTGGAAGACGCCGAAGCCGAGCTGCGGGATCGACTCGCCGCGGCCCAGCGGTATGCGTGGGATCTGCTCGTTCACGGTTGTCGTGCCCACCCTACCGCCCGGCCCGCTGACGCTCACGCGGGCCCCGGGGAGAGTGTCGGCCGGGCCGGGATCAGGCGGGCAGGGTGGCGACGGTGAGCAGGTACTCCGCGGGGGCGCGGAACGACCCGTCGTCGGCCTGGTTGTGCTCGTCGTAGAGGGCGATCATCTCTGCGCGAACGTCGTCCCAGCGTCCCTTGGGCTCGAGTGCGGCCCTGGCCATCACCATCGGCCCCAGCGTGCGCTCCTGGAACTCGAACCAGCCCTCGGGGGAGTCGTGGGTGAACGCGACGGTTCGCCGCTCGAATGCGAGCTCAGCGCCGGTCGGCTCGAACAGGGAGCGGACGTGGTCCTCCTCCCCCCACTGCAGGGGCGTCTGCAGCCCGGGCGGCGGCGGGGGCATGTACGAGGCGGCGACCCTGAAGAACTGCCCCGTGAGCCCGTCGGGCGTCCAGCCCGTGAGCGCCACCGTGCCACCGGGGCGGGCGACCCGAGTCAGCTCCTCGGCCGCGACCTCGTGGCGGGGCGCGAAGATGACCCCGAAGCACGACGTGACACTGTCGAAGGAGCCGTCGGTGAAGGGCAGCGCCTCGGCGTCACCCTCGATCCATCGCACCTCGACGCCGGCGTCGGCCGCGCGAGCGCGGGCCGCCTCGAGCAGCTTGGGGGTGAGATCGAGGCCCGTCACCCGCGTCCCGGCCGCGGCGGCGGGGATCGCCAGATTGCCGGTGCCGGTTGCCACGTCGAGCAGCTCCTCTCCCGGCCCGGTGCCCACCCGCTCGAGGATCACGTGGGCCACCTCCTCGATCGTCCGGGCCACGTCGGAGTAGTCCCCGGCCGACCATGTGCTCCTCTGCCCCTCCTTGAACGCGTCGATGTCCAGGCTCACTGTCTCCTCCTTCAGTCGGCGGGTGTCGAGGCGGTCGCTGGGAGCAGGTCCCGCTCGGGGTCGATCGCCCAGCGGCCGGCGACCCCGATCAGCTCCTCTCCGATCGGCCAGCGGTCGGCGACGGGCGGTCCCTCGTGTTCGAGGCTCGCGCCCTTCAGGGCCATGCACCCGGTGTTGTCCCCGAGCTCCCTCACCTCCCGCAGCTCCTCCTCGCTGAGGTGGACGTCGAGGTCGAGGGCGGCGAGCTCCGCCCGCTTGTCCTCGATCGGCCGGGCCCCGGGTCCGCGCTCCTGGATCAGCGTCGGCGCGACGCACCGCACGGCCGGCTGGGCGAGGTCCCAGGTGCATGCGAGCTGAAGCGGGGTGAGCCCGTGCCGGGCTGCGATCGGGCGCATGCGCTCCAGCCGATGACGCCCCTCGTCGACCCAGCCGGGGGGGCGGAACTTGCGGTGGTCGTAGTCGGCGAATTCGTGTCCGGGCAGGACGTCGTCGTGGAAGACCCCCCCGTAGTCGACGACGCGGCTGATGATGCTGACGTCGTGCGCGGCGGCGGCGCCGAGCACGAGCTCTCCCGGCCATGGCTCGAGCGGGCCGAGGATGATCATCGCCCAGTCGATCTGCTCGGAGAAGCGCTCGAGGCAGTCGATCACGTCGAGGGTGAAGCCGTTGGCGGGCCCCGGAGCCACTCCCAGCATGCGCGTCAGGCCCCGCTCGCGGACCGCCTCCATCCCCTCCCACACCGCCGGGCTGGAGTAGCCGGTGCGGTCGGGGTTGTGCAGCAGCAGCACGTCGAAGCGCTCGACGCCGCAGCGCTCGAGGCTGCGTTCGGTCGCCATCCGGATGTACTCGCCGTACTCGCCCTCTCCGCGCAACCTCGGGTCGGTGAATCGCGGGAACCCCTTTGCACCGGCCCGCTCGCCCGTGTAGAAGTCGTGGCCGATCGCGCCGATCAGGCAGTAGCTGTCGCGGTCGACACCCTCGAGCGCCAGGCCGAGGGTGCGATCGGCCTCTCCGGCGCCGTAGACGTCGGCGGTGATGACGGTGTCGATCCCCTCGCCTGGGCGCAGCAGCGCGGTCAGGCGCTGCGGCTCGAGTGGCTCGCCGAAATGCATGAAGCGCCCGCCGCTC
>DATFZP010000116.1:0-4002 GCA_035314405.1 Solirubrobacteraceae bacterium
CCGGCCAGCGCGTGGTAGAGCGTCGCCTCTCGGTGGCGTCCCGCCTTGACCTTGACCGCAGCGGCGCCGTCGCCCGTCGTCTCCGCCGCGCCGGCGCCGGCCGGCTCAGACATCCTCGCCACCGGCGCCGAGCGCGGCGCCGACCTCTTGGCGGATCTGGTCGTAGCCCTCGCGCTCCAGCCGCTCGACGAGCTCCACGCCGCCCTCCAGCACGATGCGGCCGTCCATCAGGATGTGGACGAACTCGGGTTTGACGTAGTGCAGGATGCGCTGGTAGTGGGTGATGATCAGCGCGCCGAGGCCCTGCTCGTCGTGCAGGCGCTGCACGCCCTCGGCGACCGTCCGCAGCGCGTCGATGTCCAGGCCCGAGTCGGTCTCGTCGAGGATCGCCACGTCGGGCGCGAGCATCGCCATCTGGAGGATCTCCGCGCGCTTCTTCTCGCCGCCGGAGAAGCCGTCGTTGAGGTGGCGCGAGGTGAACGCGCGGTCGACGTCGAGCAGCTCGATCGCGTGCTGGAGCTGGTTGCGGAACTCCTTGACCTGGATCGGCTCCTCGCGTTTGGCGTTGATGGCCATCCGCAGGAAGTTGGCGACCGAGACGCCGGGGATCGACACGGGGTACTGGAAGGCGAGGAACAGGCCCGCCTTTGCTCTCTCGTGGGGCTCTGCCTCGGTGATGTCCTCTCCCTTGAAGGTGATCGACCCGCAGGTGATCTCGTAGGAGGGGTGGCCGAGGAGCGTGTTGGCGAGCGTCGACTTGCCCGAGCCGTTGGGGCCCATCAGGGCATGGATCTCGCCGCGGTTGATGTCGAGATCGACGCCGCGGAGGATCTCCCGGTCCTCGGTGCGTACGTGCAGGTCCTTGATCTCCAGGTCGGCCATGTCGGTGCTCAGGCTCCCGTCGTGAGGGGTTGCAGGCCGAGCGCCGGCAGCGTCGGCCCGGTCGGATGGGGCTGCCCGCCGTCGGCCCCCCGGAGGAGGTCGGCGAGGGTCGTCTCTCGCAGCGTGCTGATGATCGAGAAGCGCACCCGCGTCCACAACAGCTTGGTGGGGCAGACGTGGCTGGGGCCGGACTCCCGCGAGCACACGATCGAGCCGTCGGCCGCCTCGGAGATGCACTCGATCGGCGCGATCGACCCCTCGAGCGCCTCCACGACGTCGGCCATCGTGATCTCCTCGGCCGGGCGGGCGAGCAGGTAGCCACCCCGCGAGCCCCTCCGGGAGGCCACGAGATCGGCCTTGCGCAGGCGGGCGACGAGGTGCTCCAGATAGGCGAGCGGCAGGCCTCCCTCCTCGGCGATCTCCGCCAGCGGAATCGGGTCCCCTCCGGAGCGCCGAGCCAGCTCGACCATCACTCGTATGCCGTACTCGGCCTTGGTTGAGAACATCATCGCCGGATTTCCTACCTGGCAGCTAGGGTATCAGCCCGCCTCGAGCTTGCCGATGTCGTGGGCGAGCGATTCGGGCGTCAGCTGTTCCTGCTGGTAGACCACCCGCTCTCGCCCGTCCCTGTCGATCAGCAGCACGGTGACGCGGTCTTCGAAGGCGGCCCGTCCGGCTGAGGCGGGCGTGACGATGTGGTAGGCCCGCCAGGTCCTCTCCAGCTCCCCCCGGGGCCCGCTCAGGTACCGCACCCGCCCGTTGAGGGACACCTCCCGGAGGAACGCCCTCACCCGCTCGGGCGTGTCGGCGGAGGGGTCCACGCTGACGAGGAGCACCGGCACCGGCCGGGCGAGTTCGTCGAGCGCCCCCCGGATCTGTTGGGCCACCAGGACGCACGCAGGAGCGCAGTCGGAGTAGAGGAACGCGACCACGGTCACCTGACCGCGGTAGTCGGCGAGCGAGACGGTGTGGCCGGCCTGATCAGTGAGGGTGAAGCCCGGAGCCTGCACGTCCCCCGGAACGGGGGCCCCCGCGTATTCGAAGCTCGCCGAGGAGCCCGAGGAGCCCGACGGGGCGGTCGAGGAGCCGCCGCCCCCGCACCCCCACAGAAGGGCGGCGCCCGCCAGCGCAGCGGCCACGGCCAGGCGGGTGGGCCCTGCGGACCCCTGGCGGGAGGGCGTCCGCGAAGGGTGGGGGGGCATTCGGGAAGGGTGGGAAGGAGGGTGGCAGGCGAGCTTCAAAGGACGCTCTCGTGGCGCTACACTTTTTGAAGTCAATGAAACCCGACCGTGGTTTAGGAGTTTAGAGATGAGTCCGTCCGGCGCGGAGCTTCTCCGTCGAGTCAAGAACGAGATTGAAGAGGTCGACCCCTCCGAGGTCAACGAGCTCATCGACGAGGGCGTGACCATCGTCGACGTGCGCGGCAGCGAAGAGTTCGCCACCGGCCACCTGCCGGGCGCCAAGTCCATCCCCAGGGGTCACCTGGAGGCACGGATCGAGAGCGCCGCGCCGGACCGCTCCGCCGAGCTGATCCTCTACTGCGCATCGGGCAACCGCTCGGCCTACGCGGCCCGCACCCTGCAGCAGGACCTCGGCTACGAGCGTGTCCGCTCGATGACCGGCGGGATCACCCTGTGGAAGGACCGCGGGTACCCGGTGGAGATCCCCCGCACGCTCACCGCCGAGCAGCGGGAGCGCTACTCCCGTCACCTGCTGATCCCCGAGATCGGAGCCGAGGGCCAGCAGAAGCTGCTCGACGCCAAGGTGCTGCTCCTCGGGGCTGGAGGCCTCGGCTCTCCGACGTCCCTGTACCTGGCCGCGGCCGGCGTGGGGACCCTCGGCATCGTCGACGACGACGTCGTCGACCTGTCCAACCTCCAGCGCCAGGTGATCCACAACACCGACCGCATCGGCATCGCCAAGGTGGACTCCGCCGAGGAGGCGATCCACGCCCTGAACCGCGACGTCAACGTCGTCAAGTACCCCACCCGGATCGACGCCTCGAACATCATGGAGATCATCGACGGGTACGACGTGATCGTGGACGGAGTCGACAACTTCCCCACCCGGTATCTGCTCAACGACGCGTCGGTCCGACTGAGGATCCCCGTCGTGTCGGCCTCGATCCTCGGCTTCGACGGTCAGCTGTCGGTGTTCAAGCCCTACGACGGTCCCTGCTACCGCTGCCTGTTCCGCGAGCCGCCGCCGGCCGAGCTTGCGCCCTCCTGCGGCGCCAACGGCGTCCTCGGCGTGCTCCCGGGAACGATGGGCCTGCTGCAGGCGACCGAGGTCGTCAAGCTGATCCTCGGCATCGGCGAGCCGGCGATCGGACGGCTGCTGCTGTACGACGCGCTCGGAGCCACGCTCACCGAGGTGAAGGTGCACCGCGACCCGGAGTGCCCGATCTGCTCCCGCGCCCCGGACGAGATCGCCGACGAGGAGATGGGCGTGTTCCCCGACTACGAGGCGTTCTGCGCCGCAGCCGGTTAGCCTCTCCGTCGCGATGGCCACGATCAAGATCCCCCCGGTGCTGAGGGCGTCGGTCGGCGGCGAGAAGCTCCTCAGCGCCAGTGGCTCCAACGTGGGCGAGGTCCTGCGCGACCTGGCAAGCACCCACCCCGCCACCGAGAGCCAGCTGTTCTCGGCTGAGGGCGAGCTCAACCGCTACGTCAACGTGTATCTCAACGACGAGGACGTACGCGTGCTCGACGGCCTCCAGACGCCGGTCGGCGAGACCGACACGCTCGTGATCCTGCCGGCCATGGCCGGCGGCTGCTGAGGCCCGGCTGTCCCCGTCCGGTCGCGCGTGGCTCACGGCGGGCCGTGGACCAGCACCGTCGGCGGTTGACCGGTGTGAGCGGTTGACGAGCGTGAGCGGTTGACCAGCGTCAGCGGTTGACCAGCACGGTCAGTGTCCACAGCGCCAGGTAGTCCGGGCACGCCGTCCCCGCCCGGCACACGGGTCGCTCGGTCGCCCGCAGCTGCACCGTCCCCGGTCTGACGGCGCGGAAGCCGGCGATCAGTTCCGAGCCGCTCTCACGGGGGCGTCCGAGCGCCTGCAGGACGTTCCCGCCGTACTGGCGGGGGGCGCTGAACTGTCGCGCGGGTGCCCCCAGGCGG
>DATFZP010000117.1:0-3884 GCA_035314405.1 Solirubrobacteraceae bacterium
TGGTGTTCTGATGCGGGAAAGACGTGGAGGCCGGCGGGCACGACGTGGAGGCCGGCGGGCACGACGTGGAGGCCGGCGGCGGACACGTGCAGCCCGTCTGCGGCCGCCGCTGCCCTGGCCGCTGCAGTGGGCTCGATCGGCAGGCCTTTCAGCCGTGCGGCGAACACCGGGAGTTCCGACGCCCGGACCAGCTTCAGGAGTGTCAGCCGCTCGAGCTCGGGGTGGCGGGAGAGGGCGTGTGCCCACTGGGCCCAGGTGGCGAATTCCGCCGGGACGGGGTTGGGCGTGCCAGCGAAGAAGGTGCTCGCCCCGGTGGCGATTTCTTCCTGATGGCGGATGCCGAGCTGGAGCGTCGAGGCCATCGCCGCGGACGTGCGGTGAAAAGTCTGCTGCGCCTTGACGGAGTCGGTGTGCGCCACGCTCTGCGCTCCGAGCAGCGCGCCCACGATTCCCGCGGCTGCGCACAGCAGCCCCACCGCAGCCCATACCGCCTTGCGGCTCACCGCTCTCCCCCTTGCGCCTCCTGCTCTCTCGCCCCGCTTTCTCGCCGACGGAGGGCCGGATGTGGCCTGCGACTCGCCGCCGTTCGCCGGCTTGCCGCGCGGTCCGGCGGCGACAGCGGCCGGGCGCTGGGACTCGCCGGCATTCGGCTGCTGGCCCTGGGGACTGCCGGGGTCGGCGGCTGCGCCCTGAGGAGTGCCGGGGTTTGGTGTCGCCCCCTGCGGTGTCGCCCCCTGCGGTGTCGCCCCCTGCGCTGTCGCCCGCTGCGGTGTCGCCCGCTGGGGAGTTCCCGGCTCGGCAGCCGCTCGCGGGGGTGTGCCTGGGTCGGGTGTCCCTCCTGCGGGAGGGGTGCCGTCGCCGTGGCGCTCGGGGTCGTGTTGAAGGTTTTCGCTGTCGGCCATTGCGATTGGTCTGTTCACGGCCTGTGAACCCGAGCTGTCCCGACCTAATCGAGTTCAGCTCTCGGTGTCTCGCTGTGTCTTCGGCTCGTGTGGACGAATGCTTGATAGCGGCAACTCCGCCGCCGCGGACCGCCTGTCCGACGGGCGCGAGGTGGGCGCACGGCTCCCATAGGCTGTGGCAATGACCGCCTGGACAGCTCGCCCCTCCGCCGGGCAGCCGGTGGCCAGGTGATGAACCTCGGGCATGGGCGCGGCGAGAGGGGGGCCGTGCGGGCGACCGCCGGATCTGCCGCCCGCAGCCTTCGCCGGTTGGGCCTTCAGCTCCTCGACATGCGCCTGGAGAGAGAGCAGCGAAGGGGACTCCTTGGCCCCGCCCATCGTCGCTGGCGTGGGAACTCCTCCTCGCGCAACCGGGAGCGCTGGATGGGGTGGGATTGGAGCAGTGGGGGGGAGGAGTGGAACGCCTCCGAGGAGTGGAAGCAGGCGCTCGTCGATTGCGTGCTGGTGAAGTGGATGCCCCGGGATGGGGCGCTCGTCGAGATAGGACCGGGGGCGGGCCGGTGGTCGGCGGTCCTGCAGCAGCTGTCGCGGAGGGTGACGCTCGTGGACGTCGCCGAGCGGCCCCTCGAGCTGTGCCGGGAGCGGTTCGCCGCGGCGGAGAACGTCGAGTACGTCCTCTCGTCGGGCTGCGACCTGCCGGGGGTCGCCGACTCGTCGATCGACGCGGTCTGGTCCTTCGACGTGTTCGTTCACGTCGCCCCCCTCGACCAGGCCGGCTACCTGGCCGAGATCGCCCGGGTGCTCAGGCCGGGAGGGGTGGCCGCGATCCACCACTCCGACGGACGCAACCTCGGCGCCCTTCCGAGTCGTAGTGGTTGGCGCTCGCCGATGTCACGCAACCTGTTCGCCGCTCTCGCCGTCGAGAGGGGGCTCACGGTGGAGGCCCAACTGGACTCCTGGGGGCCGGAGGGGCGCTTCGATCTCGGCGCCTTCCACGACGCCATCACCGTCTGCCGCAAGCCGCCCTCGTGACCCCCGGCCCAAGGGGGTCCTTCGTGCGATGACGGGCCGCTCCTGGCGGCGGTCCTCCGGGGGCCGCTCCTGGCGGCGGTCCTCCGGGGCAGCTCAGGCGTGGATGGCGGCCCGCGCCTGGATCGCTGCCAGCAGCCGCTCGAGCGTCTCGGCGAGAGCGGTCGTGTGGCCGGCCTCCACGAGCGCCCCGTCGGCGTCGAAGGCCTCGTCGGCGTTTCCCACTCCCAGTTCCGTGTCGATCACCCTCGCGCCGGCCGCTGCAAGCACCTTGCGAAGCTCGGCCTGGGCCCACACGGCTCCGAACATCCCGGTGCTCGCGCCGATCACGGCGGCCGGCTTGTCGCGAAGGACCCCCTCCCCGCTCGGCCGAGAGGCCCAGTCGATCGCATTCTTGAGCGTCCCAGGGATCGAGGAGTTGTACTCGGGGGTCGCGAACAGGAGCCCGTCCGCGGCGAGGATCGCCTGGCGCCAGCCCGTCACGCCCGCCGCCGGCGCCCGCTCGTCGTCCTCGTCGAACGGGGGGATCGCCTTCAGGTCGGGGAAGATGACGAGCTCCACTCCGGACGGCAGGAGCGCTCCTGCCGTCCGGAGCAGGCGGAGATTGTGCGAGTCGCCCCGCAGCGAGCCGGGTATGCCGAGGACCCGCACTTCCGCTACTCCCCCGCCTCGGCGAGCTCGAGCTCGATCACGAGCTTGACGTCGTCTCCGAGAGCCACGCCGCCCTTCGGCAGCGGTGCGTTCCAGTTGAGCCCGTACTTCGTACGGTCGATGACGGTCTCGAGTGTGAGGCCGATCTTGACGACGTCGCCGAAGGTCACCGTCGGGTCGGTGATCGACCCCTGTGCCTGCACCGGATGGGTCTGGCCCTTGACCGTGAGGTCTCCCTCGACGAGCACCTCGTCGCCGTCGCGGCGGATCGAGCTCGACTCGAACTGCAGCTCCGGGTAACGCTCGATGTCGAAGAAGTCGGGAGAGCCGAGGTGGCCCTTCAGCTGCTCGTCCTTGACGGCGATCGAGCCGGCGTCAACGGCGCCCGTGAGCTTTCCGGACCCCTCGTCATCGACGGCGAGGACGGCGCGGAGGTCCTCGAAGCGGCCCCGAAATGTGGCCACGCCCATGTGTTTGACGGCGAAGCTCGCCGAGGAATGGGTTGGGTCCGACCGCCACGTGCCGACGGGAAGGCGGGTTGCGGCGGCTGCGGTTGGAGCTGACATTTGCGTCTCCTTGTGTTCGTGTGCCAATAGCGGACCAAGGTCCGTTTCCTGGTAGGATAACACAAGTGGACCGCAGTCCGGAAACGCTGGAGGATAGACTCCCCGAGATGGAGGTCGACGTCGCGCTGCCGATGCTGCCGATGCTCGGAGCGCCCCGCCCTGGGCGGGCGGACGCCGTCCGCAACCGAGCGGCGATTCTCGAGGCCGCCCAACGTCTGGTGGCCGACCGGGGGGCCCTCGCCGTCACCATGGATGAGGTCGCCTGTGCAGCTCACGTCGGCAAGGGCACCCTGTTTCGGGCGTTCGGCGATCGGGCCGGCCTGCTCCGGGCCCTGCTCGACGAGAGCGAGCGGGCCTTCCAGGAGGAATTCATCCGCGGCCCCGCACCCCTCGGCCCGGGGGCTCCCGCCCGGGAGCGTCTGGTGGCCTTCGGTGAGCGGATGATCGATCACATCGAGCAGCAGGGCGACACCATCGCAGCGGCCGAGAGCGGGGTCCCCGGCCTGCGTATGCGCCACAGCGTCTACGGGACCTACCGCGCCTTCCTGATCGGTGTGCTCCACGGTGTCGACGATGGCTTCTCCGAGGACGTCGGCTACGTCGCCGACGTTCTCCTCGGCGCTCTCGCCGCCGAAACGGTGCTCCATCAGCGGCAGGTCCAGGGGATGTCGAGGTCGCATCTGAAGCGGTGCTGGGGGGAGCTCGTGAGGGCGCTCACCGCCCCGCCGGCCTGTGG
>DATFZP010000118.1:0-2609 GCA_035314405.1 Solirubrobacteraceae bacterium
CGAGCAACGCGACGAGCGGGCGCACGAAGCTGATCTCCGGCGGTCTGGACCTGTTCGCCGAAAGGCCCATCGAGGGGTACGGCTCGGGATCATTCGAAACCGAGTACAAGCGCCATCAGAACGCGAGCAGCGAGAACGCGACCTCGGCCTCCCACACCATCCCCGTGACCGTGGCCGCCGAGCAGGGGCTGGTGGGACTCGCCCTCTACGTCGCCCTCCTGGTCGTCAGCTTCCTGGTCCTGTTCACCGACGCCGGTCGCTCCCCGCCGCGGATCGCGCTCGCCGCCTGCTTCGCCGCGCTGGTGCTGCACACCTGGGCCTATGCCGACTTCCTGGAGGATCCCTTCACGTGGGCGTTGCTGGGGATTGGGGTGGCGCTCGCCGGTGAGTCCGGGCCGAGGCGGACAAGTAGCGTCTAGGGCCGTGCTCGGCTACCTCAAGCGCCTGGTGACCACGGGCGCGGCCTATCAGTTCGGGGACATCGTTGCGAAGGGCCTGGCCCTCCTCACGCTCCCCCTCTACACCCACCACGTGAGCCCCGCAGGCTACGGTGCGGCGGAATCCCTGCTGACGGCCGTGATCCTGTCGAGCATCCTCCTGCGGGCGGGCATCGGCGAGGCGTTCATCCGTTTCTACTACGACGACGCGGACGCCGCCCGCCGCGATCGGATCGCCCGCACCGCGACCGCGGCGGTGGCGTGGACCACGACGGTCGCGGTGCTCGTCGCAGTCCCGTTCGCCGGGCAGCTGTCCCGCCTGCTTCTGAACTTCAACGACCCCGAACTGATCTACTGCGCGCTCCTGGGGCTGTGGGCGTTCACAAACCTCGAGATGGCATACGCACAGCTGCGGGTCGACGAGCGGGCCCGCACCTACATGTTCGCATCGGGGATCAACGTGGCATTGACGGTGACCTTCACGATCGCGCTCGTCGTGTTCGCCGACCAGGGAGCCAGGGGGCTGCTGCTGGGGAACTTCGGCGCCTCGGCGGTCGTCGTGATCGGGCTGTGGTGGGTGCTGAGACGGCGTTTCTCGCTGCGGATCAGGCCGTCCGACCTGCGGATGATGCTCGGCTTCGGGCTCCCGACCGTTCCCGCCGACGCGAGCGTCTACGCGCTGCAGGTCGCCGACCGCTTCTACCTCTTCCGTATCTACTCGCCGGCGGCAGCCGGCCTCTACGCGGTCGCCATCAAGCTGGCGACGGTCGTGTTCGTGGCCGTGCGGGGGTTTCAGTATGCGTGGCCCCCGCTCGCCTACTCGATCGAAAGTGATGAGGAGGCGGGGCGGCTCTACTCGCTCGTCACGACCTACTACGTCCTCGCCACCGGGGTGGTCGTCTGCGGGGTCGCCCTCCTGGGGCGCTGGATGGTGCGGCTCCTCGCCGCGGAGAGGTTCTTCGGGGCCTATCGCGCTCTGCCGTGGCTGGCGTTGGGGTGGGCGCTGTACGGCCTGTACCTCGTGTTCGTCGCGATGTCCGGTCGGGCGATGGCCACGAAGCGCAACCTTCCCGCAGCCCTCGCGGGGCTCGTCCTCAACATCGCCCTGCTGCGGGTGCTCGTTCCCGCCGATGGCGCCAACCTGGGGATCGCCGGCGCCGGCATCGCGCTGTGCGGTGCCTACGCGGTGATGCTCACAGTGATGTACGCGCTCACGTGGAACCTGTTCCGGGTGGGCTTCGAATGGGGGCGTCTCGCCCGGCTCGGCGCGATCTTCGTGGGAGTCTCGGTCTCGGGGGAGCTGCTGCTGCCCACCACCGGGCTGGCGGGGCTCGCCTCGCGGGCCGCGTGGCTCGTGCTCGTTCCCGCGCTGCTCCTGCTCACCCATTTCTTCCATCCTCTCGAGCGCCAGCAGGCGAAGGCCCTGGTCGCCGATGGACGCCGCCGGGTGGCACGATTCAGGGCGGGGCACGGCGATGTCGAGGCCTACGCGGAGGACCCGCTCAGGGACGTGTGAGGGCCTCGGGGTCGCTCGCCGAGCTGCGCCGGTTGTACTCCTCCGCCGCCTCCCTCAGGCCCTCGCCATGCGCGGGGCGCAGGCTCGCCTTCACGTGCCACCAGTAGCGGGCGGGGGAGTGGCCGGGCAGGATGAGCGCCACCAGGGCACGCACGGCGTAGCTCCATGCGGTCAGCAGGCGGACCGCCAGGGCCGCGGACAGAGAGTGGTGCTTGCGGACGTAGAGGTCGCGGTTTCGCGCCATCTCGACGATCCGTCGTTCGGCGGCGGCGTCCGTGGAGAGCTGCTCGTGGTGGATCGCCACGGCGGCCGGGACGTAGAGGCTGAGCCAGCCGGCGTCGCGCAGCCGGCGAGCGAAGTCGACCTCGTCGGAGTACACGAAGAATGCCGGGTCGAGGTAGCCGACCTGGGCTGCAGCCTCGCTGCGCACCAGAAGGGCCGCCGACTGGCACCAGTCGACCTCGCGGACGCGCTCTCCGCGGCTCTGCACGGTGAGCAGGCGGTGCAGGAACAGGGCCCCGGCGAGGGCTGTCAGGGGCGTGGGAAATCGCCATGCGCAGGGCTGGGGGGACCCGTCGGGGCGCAGCAGCCGGGCCCCCGCGCAGGCCGCCCGCGGATGCTCCCGGAGCGCCGTCCAGAGGGCCATCGTGGCTCCC
>DATFZP010000119.1:0-3294 GCA_035314405.1 Solirubrobacteraceae bacterium
GGTCCACCGCCCTCCTCGGGCACGTGTGACAGGCGCGGGCCGGCGTCCCCGGTCGCTCGCGTGCAAAGCACGCCACGCTCCCTGCGTCCTTGGACCGCTTGGTCCATCCCTGAGCCTGACCAGGTCAACCAGGTCTGCTACGATCGGGGCATGCCGGAGAAGTGGGTGTCCGAGGCTGTCACGGTGACGGAGGCGAAAACGCAGCTCTCCAGCCTGATCGAGCGTGTGAGCGACGGAGAGGAGATCGTCATTCGTCGAGGGCAGCGGCCCGTGGCGAAGCTCGTGGCCTACCGAGAGGGCACGCGTCGGGTACCGGGTGACCTCGCCGGCAGGATCTGGATGAGCGACGACTTCGACGAGCCGGACGAGGAGCTCGAGCGTCTCTTCGGTACGCGCGATTGAAGGGGCTGCTGCTCGATACCCATGCACTGCTCTGGTGGCGGGGGGACTACCGGCGCATCGGGACATTGGTACGCGAGGAGATCGCCAACCCCGAAGTGGCTGTCTTTTTCAGCGTCGCGTCCGTCTGGGAGATCGCGATCAAGCGAGCGAAGGGCAAGCTCGACGTACCGGAGAACCTCCTCGACACGATGGGGCAGCGGGGTTTCTCGGAACTGCCCGTCTTCTCGCGGCACGCGCTGCTCGCCGGTGCCCTGCCGCGCCATCACGCAGATCCGTTCGACCGGATGCTCATAGCCCAGGCGCGGAGCGAGGGCCTCACGCTCGTCACGGGCGACGAGCGGATCGCCGCCTACGGCGTGCCGGTGCTGTGGTGAGCCGGGAGTCGGCCGGGTGAGCCGGAAGCGGCCGGCGGGGCGCTGATAGCGTAGGGGCATGGCCACCTCCGCGCCGAGCGACTCGACGCCCCAGCGGCTTGCCGCCATCCGTGAGCAGATGAAACTGCTCTCGGACTATCTTTGACCCGGCCGGGCTGGCCGAGCGGGTGGCGGCGCTCGAGGGCGAGATGGGCGGGGGGGGCTTCTGGGAGGACTCCGAGCGAGCCGCTGCGGTGTCGGCGGAGCACTCCCGGGCCTCCCGCCGCCTGCAGGCGTTCCGTGAGCTCGAGGGGGACGTAGAGGATCTCGACGGCCTCGTCGAGATGGCTGCCGAGGACGCCTCGGTGGAGGATGAGGTCGGCGAGCAGATCGCCTCCGTCGAGCAGAGGCTGGCGGCCCTGGAGGAGCAGCGGCTGTTCTCGGGCCCCTACGACGCGGGTGACGCCCTCGTGAGCGTCAATGCCGGGGCGGGGGGGACCGACGCGCAGGACTGGGCGGAGATGGTGCTGAGGATGGAGATGCGGTGGGCCGAGTCCCGGGGCTTCGACGTCGAGCTGCTCGAGGTGAGCGAGGGGGAGGAAGCGGGGATCAAGTCGGCGACCTTCCGGGCCTCGGGGGAGAACGCCTACGGGCTGTTCGGAGCCGAGCGGGGCGTCCACCGACTCGTACGCCTGTCTCCGTTCGACTCCGCCCACCGCCGGCAGACGAGCTTCGCCGGGGTGGAGGTGGCCCCCGTCGTGGAGGACACGGGGGAGATCGAGATCGAGGAGGACGATCTCCAGGTCGACACCTACCGCGCCTCCGGGGCCGGGGGTCAGCACGTCAACAAGACCGATTCGGCGGTTCGCATCACCCACCGTCCGACGGGGATCGTGGTCCAGTGCCAGAACGAGCGCTCCCAGTCCTCCAACCGGGCGACAGCGATGGCGATGCTGCGGGCGAAGCTGCTGGAGCGCCGCGAGCGTGAACGCCAGGAGGAGATCGCACGTGAGAAGGGGGAGGCCCAGGATGTGAACTTCGGTTCGCAGATCCGCTCATACGTCCTTCACCCCTACACGATGGCCAAGGATCACCGGACCTCCTATGAGATGGGTGACGTCCAGCGGGTCCTCGACGGTGACCTCGACGGGTTCGTGCGGGCGTTCCTGCTGTCCGCGGCCTCGGCGGACCGATAGCGGTGGACGATCTCACCGCCCTGGTGCAACTGGCCCTGGCCGAGGACGTGGGCCCGGGAGACCTCACCACGGAGGCAACAGTCCCCGCCGGGGCTCGGGGACGGGCGCTGATCATCCAGAAGGCGCCGGGTGTCCTCTACGGGCTGCAGGCGGCCGAGACGGCGTTCACGCTGCTCGACCCAGACGTCCACAGCGAGCGCCTCGTCGAGGAGGGCGTCTGGCGCGAGGAGGGCGGCGGCGTCCTCGCCTTGGAGGGGCGGGCGCGGGCGCTGCTGACGGGTGAGCGCACGGCGCTGAACTTCCTCGCCCACCTCTCGGGGGTCGCCACGATGGCGGCCCTCGCCACGCGGGCCGTGGAGGGGACCGGCGCGCGGGTGCTCGACACCCGCAAGACGACGCCGGGCCTCCGTGCGCTGGAGAAGGCGGCCGTCGCCGCGGGAGGCGCCGTCAACCACCGAGCCGGGCTCTACGACGCGATCCTGATCAAGGAGAACCACATCGCCGCCGCCGGGGGGGTCGCCCCCGCGATTGAGCGCGCTCTATCGGCCGCCCCGGCGCTCGCCGGGAGCCTCGAGGTGGAGGTGCGGGACGAGGGCGAGATCGAGCAGGCGCTGGCCGCGGGCGCCCGCAGGCTGCTGCTCGACAACATGGACGAGACCCGGCTCCGCTCCGCCGTCGCCAGTGTGGCGGGGCGGGCGGAGCTCGAGGCGAGCGGCGGGGTGACGCTGGAGTCTCTTCCGGCGATCGCCCGGACGGGGGTAGAATGGATCTCGATGGGCGTGCTGACACACTCGGCTCCTGCCCTCGACCTGTCCCTGCTGCTGGAGATCTCGCCATGACCCGCTTCCCGCCTGGAGCCAATGCCGGCCGCGGACGGGAGCGTGGGCGATGAGCCCTGCGACGGCCACGGCACTGCCGATGGCGCCCACCGGCTCCTCGGCGCCGGCGCTGTCACCGCAGGAGATCGCCGAGCTCACTGCAGAGGTGAGGGCGCTCGCCAAGCAGCGGCGGGCGGTGATCCTCGCCCACAACTACCAGGTCCCTGAGATCCAGGATGTGGCCGACTTCGTGGGGGACTCGCTGGGCCTCTCCCGCGCCGCCGCCGACGGACAGGGGGACACGATCGTCTTCTGCGGGGTCCACTTCATGGCGGAGACCGCCTCGATCCTGTGTCCCCAGAAGACCGTCCTGATCCCGGACCTCGACGCGGGCTGCTCGCTTGCGGAGTCGATCGACCACGAGCAACTCGCCGACTGGCGGGCGCGATACCCGAAAGGGGTCGTGGTGATGTACGTGAACACGACCGCCGCGGTCAAGGCCCTGACCGACTACTGCTGCACCTC
>DATFZP010000120.1:0-5051 GCA_035314405.1 Solirubrobacteraceae bacterium
CCCCGGAACCTCAACCGCGTGTTCTTCACCTCCGGCGGCTCGGAGGCGGTGGAGTCGGCGTGGAAGCTCGCAAAGGCCTATCACCACGTCCAGGGTGACCACAACCGCCACAAGCTGATCGCTCGCAACCTCGCCTACCACGGGACCTCGATGGGGGCCCTCACCGCCACCGGCCTGACCCCCCTGCGGACGCCCTTCGAACCGCTGACCCCGGGCGGGATCCACGTGCCCAACACGAACTCCTACCGCTGGTCGGAGGATCGTGATCCGCTGTGGGCTGCCGACGCGATCGAGCAGGCGATCGAGTTCGCAGGCCCGGAGACGGTGGCGGCGGTGATCCTCGAGCCGGTGCAGAACGGCGGCGGCTGCTTCGTCCCCCAGGACGGATACTTCCAGCGGGTGCGCGAGATCTGCGATCGCCACGGGGTGCTCCTCATCTCCGACGAGGTGATCTGCTCGTGGGGGCGGCTCGGGCACTGGTTCGGCTGCAGTCGCTACGACTACGTGCCCGACATGATCACCACCGCCAAGGGCATCAGCTCGGCCTACGCACCGCTCGGGGCGGTGATCGCCGGGGATCACATCGCCGAGCCGTTCCTCCACGGCAAGGAGATCTTCAACCACGGCTTCACCTTCGGGGGGCATCCCGTCGCGTGCGCCACAGCGCTGGCCAACATCGACGTGATCGAGCGCGAGGAGCTGTGCGGGACCGTGCTCGCCCGCGAGGGGCGCTTCCGGGCGATGCTCGAGGGGCTCCGCGACATCCCGATCGTGGGGGACGTCCGCGGGGCGGGGTACTTCCAGGCGATCGAGCTCGTCAAGGACCCGGACACCAAGGCGACCTTCAACCACCACGAGGCCGAGGAGCTGCTGAGGGGGTATCTCTCGGGCGAGCTCTTCCGCCGCGGCCTGATCTGCCGGACCGACGACCGAGGCGATCCGATCGTCCAGCTCTCCCCGCCCCTGATCGCCGGCGAGGAGCAGTTCGAGGAGATCGAGTCGATCCTTCGCCCGGTGCTGAGCGAGGCCTCCGAGCGGGTGGAGCAGTGGAGCTCACTGTTGCAAGCCTGATCGACGAGCTGGGCCTCAGCCTCGTGTGCGGGGAGCAGTCGGCCCACACGCACGTGCGGTGGGTGCACAGCACCGAGCTGCTCGATCCGACACCGTGGCTGAAAGGCGGCGAGCTGCTGCTCACGACCGGCATCCAGCTCAGCGGCCCAAAGCCGCAGCGGGAGCTGATCGAGAGGCTCGCCGACCACGAGATCGCCGGGCTCGGCCTCGGCACCGGCTTCGCCCACAGGAGGCTGCCGGCCGCCCTCGTGGCGGCCGCCCGCAAGCGCGACTTCCCGCTGTTCGAGGTCCCCTACGAGCTCCCCTTCATCGCGATCACCGAGCGGGCGTTCACCCGCCTGCTCGACGAACGCTACGAGCTGTTGCAGCGCAACATGATGGGGGACGTGCTCGCCGAGGCCCTCAGCGGCCACCTGTACCCGGAGGACGTCCAGGCCAGGCTGCGCCCGTTCGGCATCGGCGAGCACGTGGCGGTGCTCGCCTTCAAGCTCGAGGACCCGACCGCCGCCGCGGCCCTCGTCGAGCGGACCCTGGAGCGCGAGGGGGTCCCCAGCCTGGTGGCGATACGGGCCGGCCTGCTGTGCGCCGTGATCGACCCCGGAGGGGTCGAGCCGCTGGTCCTCGCCGGCCGCATCCGCGGCGAGCTGCAGGAGCGCTTCGGCGAGACCCGCGCGGCCGCCAGCCGGCCCGCCGCCACACACTCCCTGCGGATGAGCTTCCACGAGGCGCGCTGCGCCCTGGAGGCCGTGAGGCTGCTGGACGGCGAGGTGCCGGAGGTGGCCTCCTGCCGTGACCTCGGCGCCTTCCAGCTGCTGCTGTCCCTGCAGGACGACGAGGCGCTGAGCTCCTACTGCCGCTCGGTCCTCGGCCCGATCGAACAGGGCGAGGGGGACTACGGCGATGAGCTGGTGCGCTCGCTCGACGCGTTCATCGAGCACAACGGCCACTGGGAGAGGGCGGCGAGCGCCCTCTACTGCCACCGTCACACCCTCCGCTACCGGATCCGCCGGATCGAGCAGCTCACCGGCCGCGACTTCGCCAAGGCCCGCGACCGGATCGAGTTCTGGCTCGCTCTGCGCGGGCGGGAGCTCGCCCGTTGAAGATCAGTCGCTTGGCTAGGCTCCCGTCGGGGGCGTCGCCTCGCCCGGTACGAGGAACAGGAGCGGCCGCAACATGAGGATCGGGGTACCGACGGAGATCAAGAGCGACGAGTACCGCGTCGCTATAACCCCCGCGGGAGTGCGGGAGCTCGCCACCCGCGGCCACGAGCTGCTGGTGCAGAGCGGGGCGGGCGAGGGCAGCGCGTTCACCGACGATCAGTTCCGGGCCCAGGGGGCCCGAATCGTGGACGGCGCCGAGGGCGTCTTCGCCGAGGCGGAGCTCGTGCTGAAGGTCAAGGAGCCCCAGCCGGTCGAGGTCGAGATGCTGCGGCCTGGGCAGACGCTGTTCACCTACCTGCACCTGGCGGCCGAGCCGGAGCTCGCCCGCGGGCTGATGGCCTCTGGTGCCACCTGCATCGCGTATGAGACCGTCGAGGACTCCGAGGGCCGTCTGCCGCTGCTGGCCCCGATGAGCGAGGTGGCGGGCAAGATCGCCACCCAGGCGGGAGCGTTCATGCTCGAGAAGCCCCTCGGCGGGCGCGGCATCCTGCTCGGAGGGGTCCCCGGCGTGGCCGCGGCGACCGTGCTCGTAATCGGCGGGGGAGTGGTGGGGATGAACGCGGCGTTCATCGCGATCGGCATGCAGGCCGACGTGTTCGTCTTCGACCGCTCGATCGACCGCCTGCGCGAGCTCGAAGTGGCGTTCGCGGGGAGGGCCTCGACGGTCTACTCATCGACGCTGGCGATCGAGGAGATGCTCCCCGTCGCCGATCTCGTGATCGGCGCCGTGCTCGTCCGCGGCGGGCTGGCCCCCCACGTCGTCACCCGCGAGCAGTTGAAGCTGATGCGTCGCCACGCGGTCCTCGTGGATGTGTCGATCGACCAGGGGGGCTGCTTTGAGACCTCCAGGCCGACGACCCACTCCGAGCCCACCTTCGAGGTCGAGGGGATCACCCACTACTGCGTCGCCAACATGCCCGGAGCGGTTCCGATCACCTCCACCTACGCGCTCACCAACGCGACCCTCCCGTACGTGATGGCGCTGGCCGACCGGGGCATCGAGGCGGCGCTCGAGGGCAGCCGCGACCTGGCGATGGGCCTGAACGTCCGCGGCGGGGAGATCACCCACCCGGCGGTGGCCGAGGCCCTCGGCCTGCCCGCCGGCGCAGCGGCCGGGCCCTGACGGCGAGCCCGCGATGGAGGACCGGACACCCACACCCGAACGAGGAGACCGACAATGGCGAGCATGGTAGAGACCCTCAGCAACTTCATCGACGGCGGACGCGCCGCATGGGACGGGGAGACCGAACCCGTGCTCAACCCCGCCACGGGAGAGGAGCTCGCTCGTGCCCCCCGCTCGAGCGCGGAGGAGGTCGACCAGGCGGTGGCCGCCGCCCGCCGGGCCTTCGACGGCTTCTCGACGAGCACCCCCGCCGAGCGCGCCCAGGCGCTGCTCGCGCTTGCCGATCTCGTCGACGAGCACGCGGAGGAGCTCGCCCGCATCGAGGCGCTGAACGCCGGCAAGCCCCTCGCGGCCGTCGCGGGCGACGAGCTCCCGGTGATGGCCGACAACCTGCGCTTCTTCGCGGGCGCCGCCCGATGCCTGGAGGGGCGGGCGGCGGGCGAGTACCTCGAGGGCCACACCTCCCTCACGCGGCGGGAAGCCGTCGGGGTGATCGGGCAGATCACCCCCTGGAACTATCCGCTGATGATGGCGATCTGGAAGATCGGCCCGGCGCTCGCGGCGGGCAACACGGTCGTCCTGAAGCCCGCCGAGACGACCCCGATGAGCACCGTCCGCTTCGCCGAGCTGGCGGCCGACGTGCTGCCGAAGGGGGTCTTCAACGTCGTCACCGGGCCGGGCGATCCAACCGGTCAGGCGCTGATCAGC
Organism: Solirubrobacteraceae bacterium; assembly: GCA_035314405.1. Taxonomy (GTDB): domain Bacteria; phylum Actinomycetota; class Thermoleophilia; order Solirubrobacterales; family Solirubrobacteraceae; genus Palsa-744. The sequence continues at coordinate 4,063 of DATFZP010000120.1, forward strand.
CACCCCGACGTGGACATGGTCTCGCTCACCGGCTCGGTGGACACGGGCAAGCACGTCGCCCGTACGGCCGCCGACAGCCTCAAGCGGGTCCACCTCGAGCTCGGCGGCAAGGCACCCGTCGTCGTCTTCGACGACGTCAGCCTGGAGAGCGCACTGGAGACGATCGCCGGCACCGGCTACTACAACGCCGGCCAGGACTGCACGGCGGCGACGCGGGTGCTGGCCGCCGGCGGCGTCTACGACGACGTCGTCTCGGGACTGGCCGAGCAGGCGAAGGGGCTCGTGATCGGCGACACCCTTGCGCCGGAGACGACCCTCGGGCCCGTCAACTCCGCCCGCCAGCTCGAGCGGGTGGAGGGCTTCCTGGAGCGCCGTCCCGGGCACGCCGAGATCGTCACCGGCGGGCGCGAGCCCGACCGGGCGGGCTTCTTCCTGGAGCCCACCGTCGTGGCGGGCCTCAAGCAGGACGACGAGATGGTCCAGCGGGAGATCTTTGGCCCGGTGATCACCGTCCAGCGGTTCAGCGACGAGGAGGAGGCGATCGCCTGGGCCAACTCCACCCGCTACGGCCTCGCCTCCTCGGTGTGGACCCGCGACGTCGCCCGCGCCCTGCGGGTGTCCAGGGCGCTGCGCTTCGGCTGCGTGTGGATCAACGACCACATCCCCCTCGTCTCGGAGATGCCCCACGGCGGCTTCAAGGAGTCCGGCTACGGCAAGGACCTGAGCGTGTACTCCCTGGAGGACTACACGGTGGTCAAGCATGTGATGGCGAGCCTGGAGTAGGTCGAGAGGGGGTGTCCGCCGCCGGCGTCCCCGGCGGGACTCCGGCGGCGGTGCTGCTACGGTCCCCATACGGGCGGCGAAGTCGTCCGTGAGGTTCTTTGTCTTTGTTGGCGCCGGAGGGCGCGGATGGGGTCAGTCGAATCTCCATCCGCAGCGGCGACCACAGGGTCGCCGGAAGGAGCACCAACAACATGAAGCATGCTTCG
>DATFZP010000121.1:0-2430 GCA_035314405.1 Solirubrobacteraceae bacterium
GGTCGTCGGGCTCTCGCTGAATCCGACCTGCGGGGTGCGCGACCACGCGGAGCTGCTCGCGGGCGCCCTGGCCGAGGACGGGGCCTCGACCAGCTTTCACTGGCTGCTGCGGCGCGAGCGGTCCCTGCGGGCATCGTGGTCGGAGATCCGCCCGTGGACACTGACACTGGCCCGTGAGCTCACCGAGCAGAAGCCCGACGCCATCCTGCTTCACTACTCCGTCTTCACCCTTTCACACAAAGGCCTTCCCGTGTTCGTTGGTCCGGTCCTCTCGACGGTGAGGTCGGCGGGGGTCCCCGTGGTGACCGTGATGCACGAGTTCGCCTACCCGTGGCGCTACGGGGGCTGGCGCGGGGGTGTGTGGGCGGTGACCCAGCGGGGAGCGCTGATCGACGTCGTGCGCTCCTCGGATGGCCTGATCGTCACCGCCGCCGGCCGCGAGCGGTGGCTGCGCTCGCGGGTGTGGCTGCCGCGGAGGCCGGTGTTGAGCGCCCCCGTGTTCTCGAACCTTCCTCCACCCGCAGCCGGCGCGCCCGGCGAGCCGGACGGCCCGACCGTCGGGCTGTTCGGCTACTCCTACCAGGGCGCCGCGTGTGCGCTCGTGCTCGACGCGCTGGCGAGCGTGCGGGCGCAGGGCATCCCCGCACGCCTGACCCTGCTCGGCGCCCCCGGCCCCGAGTCGCCCGCCGGGCGGGCGTGGCGCTCGGAAGCGGCCGCTCGGGGGCTGCTGGCCGAGGTGTCCTTCACGGGGCCGCTCCCCTCCCAGGAGCTCTCGGACGCGCTGGCCTCCTGCGATCTGCTGCTGTTCGCCGACACCGCTGGGCCGTCGCCGAGGAAGGGCACCCTCGCGGGATCGCTCGCCTCCGGCCGGCCGGTGGTGGCGATCGACGGTCCCCTCACCTGGCCGGAGCTCGTCGGCGCGCGTGCGCTCGCGCTCGCGCCGCCGACGGCCGAGGGGCTCGGTGCAGCGATCGCCGCGCTGCTCGGCGACGAGGCGGAGCGGACGGCCCTCGGCGCGCGGGGCAGGGCCTTCTCCGAGCGCGAGATGGGCGTCTCCCGGACCGCCCGGGCGACTCAGGAGCTGCTCGGACGGGCGCTGGCCAGGCGAGAGGCCTGACGTCCCACACCGCCCCGCGCCGCGGTTGCCAGCCAGTGCGAGCGGGCGCTGGCATAGCCCTCGAGCAGGGCCTCCACGTGGCGCTCCGGCGAGAAGCGGGCGGCAACCGTGGCCTTTCCGGCCAGACCCATCTGCCGCTGGCGCTCGGGGTCGGCGAGCATCTCCGACAGGGCGCCGCCGAGCGCACCGGCGTCCCCGGGCGGCACCGAGCGCCCGCTGACGCCGTCCGTCAGCCAGTCTCCAATGCCGCCTGTCGCGCTCGCCACGGCAGGGCGTCCGGCGGCGAACCCCTCGATCCCGACGAGCCCGAACGGCTCAGGCCACAGCGACGGCATCACCACGACCGACGCTTCGGCCAGCTCGCGGGCGAGGTCATCCGCGTCGAGCCATCCCGTGAAGCGGACCCGCTCGGCCACCCCGAGGCGAGCGGCCAGCTCCCGCATCGCCTCGAGCTCGTGTCCGTCGCCGCAGAGGAGGAACTCGGCGTCGACGTCCACGGCGGCACCGATCAGCACGCCCACCCCCTTCGGGGGGACGATCCTCCCTGCGAACACCACCCTGCGACGCTCGGAGTGCCCGGAGCCCTGCTTGGGGGCCATCGTAGGGAAGTAGGGGACGATCGCTCGGCGTGCGATCCCGTTGGCGGCGAGGTGACGGTCCACCGCGCTCGAGTAGGACACCGAAAGGTCGGCCCGCTCGAGCGCCCTGCGGCCGCGGGTGGCGTTGCGGTACTTCACCGGCAGCGTTTTCGGGTAGCGGGTGTGGGCGCAGCCGCGCGCCACGAGGTTCGGCACGCACCCGAGGCCATGCGCGCGCGTGCATTCCTGGCCTGGAGCGAAGTAGTGGACACCGGAGGTGCAGGCGGTGAACCCATGGGCGCTCACCACCACCGGCGCCGAGTCCCTCAGCCCGTCGAGGAGATCGGGATCGTCGACCTGGTGCAGGTGAAACACATCGGGAGCGTCGGCGGACGGCGCCCCGATCCGCTGTGCGGTGCTCGCCCTCCCGTCGAACAGCTCAGGGGCATGACGGATGCTCACCCCCGGCACCTCGGCGCCCGCGTCGACGAGTGCCGCCACCACCGTCACCTCGACGCCGTGGGAGGCGAGAGCCGCGGCGCTGACGGCTACGTGGGCGGCCACCCCGCCGTCCCGCGTCCAGCGCGGTGTCACCAATACCACCGCCCCCGGCGTCGTCGTTTGCGTCATACGCTGGTGGGCAGAGGGTGCGCGCGGGCTGTCAGGGCGGACGGTGGGCCGGTGGAAATGCGAATGATAGCTTCTCGGGGATGAGGAGTCGATGAGGGCCGCCAA
>DATFZP010000122.1:0-2713 GCA_035314405.1 Solirubrobacteraceae bacterium
CCGCTCCAGGACGATCGCGAGGGCGCCCAGCTGGAGCACCGCGAGGGCCGCCACCACGGCTCCGCCGAGTGCCGCCGAGAGCACCCGCGGCAGCCACGACAGCGCCAGAGCGATGCCCACGCCGTACAGAGAGAGCAGCGGCAGCAGGTAGCGCCCGGTGATGATCGGGTCCACGGGGAGTTCGAGCAGCGAGGAGGAGGCGGCGGCGTGCAGCATCGCCATGTACCCGAGCGCTCCGACCGCGAGCACCGCGAGCACCCAGGGCACCCGCGCGAGCCGTCGCCGGTAGACCACTAGGCCGACGATCGCGGCCACCGCGGTGACCTCGGCGGCCCGCGAGAGGAAGTTGAGGGTCGCCGGGGAGAACATGACCTCGAGCTGGGCGAAGGTGCCGAGGAAGCGGTCGATGAACACCTGCCGCACCCCGTAGCCGGGGTGGATCGTTTCGGCCATGAAGCCCGGCTTGGGCAGGTAGAACTGCCACACGTAGGACAGGAAGCCTTCCACCCGAGCGACTGTCACGTCGTCTTTGAGCGCGTAGCGCAGCAGCAGGTACACGCCCCCGAGGAGGACGAGGACGCCGAGGCCGATGCCCGCGGCCGCCGCGTACCCCGTGGGACGCCGGCGCCGCCACGCCGCCACCGCGAGTGCGAGAGCGGCGGGCAGGAGCAGGGGGAGGCCACGGCCGTGTGTGAAGCCCGCCAGCACGCAGACCGCGATCAGCCAAGCCACGCGCGCACGGGTGGCCCCGTGACGCACGATCGCCACCGACAGCCACAGACCGGCGCTCCACAGAGCCGCCAGCAGCAGGTCGGGGTTGATCGTCGCCGTCATCATCGTCAGCTGCGGGTTGAGCGTCACCGCCGCCGCGGCCAGCACCCGCAGCGCCGGGCCTCTGGGCAGACCGAGCAGCAGCTCTCCCGCGAGCAGCCACGTGAACATCACGAGGGCGAGCATCAGCGGCAGGTTGGCCAGGCGCATCGCAAACGAGCGTGTGAAGAAGGTCGAGTGGCGGAACACGAGGTAGGGCACCGTCTCGTAGAGGTAGTAGAGGGGCGGGTTCTTGTCCGCAGAGGTGAAGCCGCCATCGGATCGGGAGCCGCGGGGGAGTCGATTGAGGTCTGCGAAGCACGCGTCTTCGTCGACGGTCGACGCGGGGGCGCGTGCCGAGGGGTTCTGCGCAAGGCCGGTGATGCCGCTGCACAGCCCCGCCACTTCGACTTCGGTCGAGTAGGGCTGACCGGGGTTGGCCGGTGGGCGGCTGCGCCACGGTATGGAGCCGGTCTCGGCGATCTTCTGGACGTAGGCGAAGTGACTGACCTCGTCTGGACCCTGCAGCGGCGGCAGCACGATGCACCACGCCAGACCCTCGATCAGCGCGACCGCGAGCAGAAGCGCGAGCGGTCGCGGGAAACGCTCCCAGGCGTGGGCAGCTCGCGCGAGGAGGCTGGGACGTGCGAGGTCGGTGGAACCGATCCCCTTGCGCTCGATCGCGCCGCCGCCGATAGCCATCGAGGCGCTAGCCTACCGGCGGGCGGAGCGGCCGACGGCCGGTTGCACCGGCCGATGGGCTCCCGCGATCGGGCTGCAGCCGGCGACCACCATGAGCGCAAACGACGACGTCACGGTCGCCATCACCTGCTTCAACTACGGCGCTTTCGTGCGGGCTGCGGTCGACAGCGCGCTGGCCCAGGAGGGGGGTGAGCCGCGGGTCGTCGTCGTCGACGACGGCTCGACCGACGCACACACCCTCGCCGAGCTCGCCCGCCTGCCGCCGCAGGTGGAGGTGATCCGCCAGCCGAACGCTGGGGTGGCAGCGGCCCGCAACGCGGCCCTGGCGCGGGCCCGCACCCCCTACTCCCTCGTGCTCGACGCCGACGATCGCCTGACCCCCCCGGCGATCACCCTGCTTCGCGGGCCCCTCGAGAGGGATCCCACGCTCGGCTTCGCCTATGGCCTGATGCGCTTCTTCGGGGCGTGGGAGGGCGTACTGCGCCTGCCTCCGTATGACCCCTACCGGCTGCTGTTCCGCCACAACATCGGCTCGACGGCTCTGATGAGGCGGGAGCTGGTGGAAGACGTCGGTGGCTTTGACCCGTGGTTCTCCGGCTACGAGGACTGGGAGTTCTGGATTCACGCCCTCTCTCTCGGCTGGCGGGGTCGCAGGGTGGACGAGGTGACCCTCCTCTACCGCAGGCACGAGTCCACCCGCCATCTCGGCGCTCGTGGCGACTACCGGCGCAGCTTTCGTCAGCTGCGCAGCAAGCACGCCGAGCTCTACGGGCGCGAGGGCCGCAGGCGTCTGGCCGCCGACAGCGAGCTCGGGCCCGTCGACCGCCTCGTGTACCGCTTCTGGTGGGGATGGCGCCCCGTCCCGGCCCGCCTGGAGCTGGCGCTGCAGTCACTGCACTGGCGGCCCGAGTAGACGCAGCACGAGGCGCCGGTAGCGCTCCAGCACGGCGTTCACCCAGCCGGGCAGCGCGGAGCCGAGCGGCCCCGTGTCCATGCCGCCGACGAACGGGGCGAGCACCTCTCTGTCGGAGACCCGGCGGGTCGACTGCACGCTTCTGCGCCAGCGGACCAGCGCAGGCCCCTGCCCGAGCAACTCGCGCCACGCTCGCAGCTTCTCGCCCAGCCATCCGTCCCGCGCGGCCCGGGCCAGCACCGCCGCCTCGGTGGCGAGCAGGACGGGAGCGAGCAGGGCCAGCGTTCG
>DATFZP010000123.1:0-7147 GCA_035314405.1 Solirubrobacteraceae bacterium
TAGCAGTCCTTCACCGAGTCGACGATCACCCGCATCGCGGTGAGGTCGTAGATCTCGTTGAACTCGCGGCCCTTCTTGGTCATCTTCGAGTAGATCGAGTAGAAGTGCTTGGCCCGGCCGGCGATCTGCGCCTCGATCCCCACCTGGGCGAGCTCGCTGGTGAGGTACTCGCCCGCCTCGCTGACATACCGTTCACGCTCCTCGCGCTGCTGGGCGACGAGACCCTTGATCTCCTGGTACTTGCGCGGATGCAGGGTGGCGAACGCGAGGTCCTCGAGCTCCCACTTGATCGCGTGGATGCCGAGCCGGTGGGCCAGGGGTGCGTAGATCTCGATCGTCTCCCTCGCCTTCTCCAGCTGCTTCTGCTTCGGCATCGCCTCGATCGTGCGCATGTTGTGCAGGCGGTCGGCGAGCTTGATCAGGATGACCCTCACGTCGGTGGCCATCGCCACCATCATCTTGCGGTAGTTGTTGGCCTGCGCCTCGTCCCGCGATTGGAAGGTGATGCCGGTGAGCTTGGTCACGCCGTCGACCACGCCCGAGATCTCCTCGCCGAAGCGCTCGCGGACCTCCTCGATCGACGCCGAGGTGTCCTCGACGGTGTCGTGCAGGAGCGCCGCGCACAGCGTCTCGGTGTCCAGGCGCATCGATGCGCAGATCCGCGCCACGCCCACGGGGTGCACGATGAAGTCCTCGCCCGACTTGCGCCGCTGCGCCGCGTGGTGCTCGCAGGCGAACACGAACGCGTCCTGCACCCGATCGCGATCGATCTCCACGGCGGAGTCGGCGGCGTGCTCGGAGACGATCGCGAACAGATCGCTGAGCAGGCGCCGCTCGGACACGCTCAGGCCCGTCGCGGGGACGGCGCCCGTGGAGTGCTGCCGCGGGGAGTCGGCCCCCGCCGCCTGCACCGCGGGCGTCACGGGCGGGTGCTCGCCCGCGAGCGCCGAGGCGCCGGCGCGGTCTGCCAGCTCGGTCATCTGTGAGCCCGTGGGATCCTCAGCCATCGCCATGACAACAGGGTAGGGGACCGCCGGACGAGATCCAAGAGCGCTCAGGGGAGCGCGAACAGGACGAGCTCGCCGGTCTCCTCGAACGCTGCAGGGGACGGCTCGGGGCTCGCCCGGCGCAGGATCAGGCGGGGCTCGCTGACCCCGTTCCACTCGTTCACCTCCAACGTGAAGGTCGCCTGCACCGGGGCCCCATCGGCCACCGGCAGGCGGCCGCCGATCCCGAACGCGACCGCCCGAGCACGGGCGCCTCGCGACTCGACGGTGAAGCGCACGTGCTTGCCTTCCCCCATCGGCCTGCTGTCGCAGAAGACGGCGTCGGCGATCATCAGCGACACGGACGGGTTGCCCCGCCCGAACGGTGCGAGGGCCCTCAGCTCCTCGGCCAGCTCCATCCCCACCTCGTCCCCGCCCACGATCGCGTCCACGCTCTCCCTCGGGATCACATCCTCCGGGGAGAGGCGGCTTCCGGCGTGGGCGGCGAGGGCGGCGGCGAAGGCCCCGATCCGCCCCCGCTCGACCTCGAGGCCCGCGGCGGCCCTGTGCCCGCCGAAGCGCAGGAGGTGCTCGGCGCACCCTTCCAGGCCCCCCAGCAGGTCATACCCCTCGACGCTGCGTGCGGAGCCACGGCCGGAGTCCCCGGCCAGCGCGACGAGCACGACCGGGCGACGGCCGCGTTCGACCAGGCGCGAGGCCACGATCCCGATCACACCCGGATGCCAGCCCTCGCCGCTGAGCACGTAGGCGGGGCGCTCCCCGAGGGCATCCATCTGGGCTTCTGCTTCGAAGCGGATCCCGAGCTCGATCCGCCTGCGCTCGTGGTTGGCCTCGTCGAGCTCCCGTGCCACCTCCGCCGCCCTCGCCGGATCCTCGGCGAGGATCAGCTCGAGCCCCGCGTCCGCGCGGTAGAGCCGCCCCGCGGCATTCAGCCTCGGGGCCAGCGCGAAGCCGACCGCCCGCTCGTCCACGCGCGTGGGGTCGACCCCCGCGACGGCCATCAGCGCCCGCAGGCCCGGCTTGGTCGTCCGTGCCAGCGCCCGCAGCCCGCCGCGGACCAGCGTGCGATTCTCCCCCACCAGCGCCACCATGTCGGCGATCGTGGCGAGCGCCACCAGATCGAGATCCTCCCGCAGGCCGGTCCGGGCGCGCTCGAGGCTCGCCCCGTCGACGACCCCCTCCGCCGCCCCGATCACCGCCTCGGCCAGCTTGTGGGCCACGGCCGTCGCGCAGAGATCCGGGCACGGGTACGCGCACAGCGCAGGATGCACGATCGGCGCTCGCGGCAGGCGCCCGTCGGGACGGGGGGCGTGGTGGTCGCTGACGACGACCTCGAGCCCCAGCGCGAGCGCCGCCTCGACCTCCTCCACGGCGGTGATCGCGCAGTCGACGCTCACCAGCAGCCGCGTGCCCCGCGAGGCCAGCCGCCGCACGGTCGCCTCCCGCAGCCCGTATCCGTCGCCTGCCCGATCGGGCAGGTAGTGGTCGACGCGGGCACCGAGGCGCCCGAGCGCGCGCACGAGCACCGCGGTGGCACAGATCCCGTCGACGTCGTAGTCGCCGTGGACGGTGATCGGCCCTCCCCCCGCGAGGTGGCGGAGGATCGGCTCGAGCGCCTCGTCGATCCCGGCGAAGGCGCGCGGCGGGTGGGTCTCATCCGCGGCCAGGAAGCGGGCGGCCGTCGCGGGCTCGCTCAGACCCCGACGCACGAGCACCTGGGCGAGCGGGCCGCTGAGGGACAGCTCGTCCCGCAGGCGCTCCACGAGCGCGGGAGGGCACTCGGGTATCTCAAAGCGGCATGTCTGCACCGGGCGAGACTAGGGTGCAGCCGGGACGGAACGCCCACGGCCGGGGCGTGGACCCGGCGCCGGGACGGCCGCGGGAGCGGGCTACGGTCGCGCTTCGGGCTGGGCGTCCCTCACCCCTGTGCCCTGTTCGCGGCGGATCCCCTCGAAGTAGACGAACGCGATGCCGATTAGCGCGCCGGGGACGGCGTAGAGCACGACGGCGATGTCGGTCGCCTTCTGCCCGGGGATCTCGAGCGACCCGACTTTCACCCCGTAGATGATCAGCCCGACGACTATCGCCCCCACCAGCGAGCCGACGAACGCACCCACGATACCCCCCCAGAAGTGGTCGGGGAGGAAGATCGTGAAGTGCCAGATCGCGAGCCCCATCATCACCCACCCGAGCATTCCCATCAGCGCCCACCCCCCCGGGGGATCCTCACGAGGGCATCCATCAGCGAGACCTGCCGTGACGGCGGTTGCGGGGGCGGCGGCTCTTCTGGCGAGGCTTGGCGTCTTCCTTGAGCACCAGGTCCTCGGGCGTCAGGTCGGCTGCGGGATCGCGGACCGGCGCCGCATCCGGATCGGGCTCCGGGTCGCGCTCGGGCGCGGCGGCGGGGGCCGCGGCGCCCGCGGCCTGCGCCTTCGCTGCGCCCCGCCCCGAGCGCGCGGTCGTGCGAGCGCCCGCGGGCTTCTCCTCGACCTCGATGTCACGTACGAGCTCCTGGAACTCCTCGCGGGAGATCTGGGCGCCCGGCGCCTCCGGCGCGCTCAGCGAGCGGCTGCGCCTGCGTTTCGGGCGCGTCGGCTCGACGTCCACGGGCGCCCCGGTGGCGGTCGTCGCGTAGGCCGGCACCGCGCCGAGCTCGCGCACGATCCGCTCCCGCCGGTGGCGATAGGCGGGCTCCCGCTCCTTCCACTGGGTGAGCACCGGCGAGGCGATGAAGATCGATGAGTACGCGCCGGAGGCGATGCCGATCAGCAGCGCGAAGGCGAAGTCCTTCAGCGTTTCGCCCCCGAACAGCAGCAGCGCGGCGACCGGCAGCAGCGTGCAGAAGCTCGTGGCCAGCGACCGGGTCAGCACCTCGGACATCGACCTGTTGACGATCTGCGAGAACGCTGCCCTGGGCATTCGAGGCACGTTCTCTCGAACGCGGTCGAACACGATGATCGTGTCGTACAGCGAGTACCCGAGGATCGTCAGCAGCGCCGCCACCGTCGCCGAGGTCACTTCCCTGCCCGTCAGCGAGTAGATGCCCGCGGTTATCAACAGGTCGTGCATCAGCGCGATCAGCACCGGGACCGCGTACTTCCACTCGAAGCGCAGGGCGATATACGCGGAGATCACCAGCAGCGAGGCGATGATCGCGATCACCGCGCTGTTGGCGACCGTTTTCCCGAACGTCGGCCCGATCGATTTGTCGCTGAAGTTCCTGATGCCGAACTTCTCGCTCAGCTTCGCTTCCACTTCCTTGACCTTGTCGGGCTGGAGCGTGTGGGTGGAAATCTGGTAGCCGTTGCCACCGATGTTGGCGTTGCTGATCTTCTGGACCTGCGCGTTGCCGTAGCCGGCGGCGGCCATCGTTTCGGCGACCTGGCCCTCGCTGACGGACTTCACGAATGCGGTCTGGATGCGCGTCCCCGACTTGAAGTCGATGCCGAAGTTCAGCCCCTTGCCGCCGATCGCAAGCGCGCCGATCAGCAGGATCGTGCCCGACATCGAGAAGAACCACTTGGAGGCCCCCATGAAGTCGAAGGTCCAGCGGTGCTGGGTGCCGCCCGCGCCCAGCGCCGAGGGACTGGACATCAGCCGCGTGTGGCTCATCGTCCCGAGCGCAGCCTGCGTCGCCAGCACCGCGGTGAACAGCGACACGAGCGTGCCGATGCCGAGGGTGAAGGCGAACCCCTTGACTTCGGAGGTCGCCAGGGCGAACAGGATGAACGCCGTCATGAACGTCACCACGTTCGCGTCGATGATCGCCGCGAACCCGCGTTTGTAGCCCGTGGCGATGCCCGAGACGATCGATCTCCCGCCGTGGATCTCCTCCTTGACGCGCTCGAAGATCACGATGTTGGCGTCCGCCGCCACCCCGATCGTGAGGATCAGTCCGGCGATCCCCGGCAGCGTCATCGTGATCGGGATCAGGTCGATCAGGGCGAAGAAGTAGACCCCGTAGATGATCAGGCCGCCGACCGCGATCATGCCGAGGACGCGATAGAAGACCAGCAGGAAGATGCACACCACCAGGAACCCGGCGAGGCCGGCGATCAGTCCCTGGTTGAGGGCGGCTTTGCCCAGCGTCGCCGAGACCTGGGAGCGTGAGATCAGCGCGAGCTTGATCGGCAGCGCGCCCGACTGCAGCTCGCTGGCGAGGTTCTGGGCGGAGGTGATCGTGAAGCCCCCGGAGATCTCCGACCCGGTCGAGGCGTCGATCCCTTCGGGGTACTTCGTGTAGTCGATCGACGGGGTCGTGATCAGCTGGCCGTCGAGCACGACGGCGAAGTGCTGCAGGGCCGCTTCCTTGCCGACGCCGGGCAGCTGCGCTTCCTGGCCGCGGTGGGCGATTTCCTTGGTGACCTTTTCGAACACGCTCTTGCCGTGGGAGGTGAAGCCGAACGTGACGTTCGGCGCGCCGTTGCCCCCGGCGCCTTCGTCGAAGCTCTGCTGGGGGTTCGTCACGTCGGCCCCCGTCAGGACCGGGTTGTCGTTGAGCACGTACCAGCTGTTGGGGGATTCGTTGATCACCTTGCCCGAGGCGTTTTCGACGGGCCGGGACTGCACCACGAGCGTCCCCGGGTTCACCCGCACCGCCTTCACCACCGCCCCCGGCGGGGGTTTGTAGCCGTCGGCGTAGAGGTTCTGCGCGGTTTCGGCCGGCGCGCAGAAGGGCTTGCCCCCGGCGCACAGCACCTTTTCGTGCTTGGTGTCGAGCAGGTACCAGCTCCCGTAGATGCAGCCGCCCTCCTGGGCGGGGGTGCAGCCGACCGTCCAGGTCGTCTCGTTGTTCCTGAGGGTCGCCGGGCGTTTGGCCGCCCGCAGGACGGCCTGGTACTGCGCCAGCCCCGCGTCGACGCCCCCCGCGCCGGTGTTCGTCGAGTCGCCGGTGACGACGCCTTCGGTGGGCGCCGGCTTGCCTTCGGAGCCGATCACGTTCGGCTCCCAGTCGTAGAAGTACAGCTGGGCCGTCTTGCCGACCTCGTCCTGGGCGCGCGTGGCGTTGCTCACGTCGGGCAGCGCTACGTTGATTTCGTCAGCGCCGGAGCGCTGGATTTCCGGCTGGGCGACACCGAGCTGGTCGACCCGCTTGCGCATGATGTCGATCGCGCGGTTCAGCGATTCGGCGTTGACCTTCGACTGGGCGGTGGGCTTGCCCTGGTAGACGAGCAGCACTCCGCCCTTGAGATCGAGTCCCAGGCGCGTTTTTTTGGTGGAGATCACCGCCAGCGATGCGGCAAACAGGCCGAAGACGATCAGCAGGATCAGCGTGTTGCGTCGACGATCGGTCATTGCTTCTGCGACCAGCCTACTTGTCGGGAGTCAGCACGAGCAGCAGTCCGCCGTCGTCGTCGTAGGCGGGGAACATGTCGGCTTTCGCGCTCGCGGCCACGTCTCGTTCGCCGCTGACGCGGACCTGCACCTCGAGCGCCCGCACGCCCCACTCGAGCACGGTGGCGACGGGATCGTCGCCGTTGGCGAAGCTCAGCCCGAGGACCTGCTCGACCCGCTGGCCGATCACGTCCTCCTCCTCGAGGCCGGTGAAGGCGAAGGAGTTCTTCCCGCAGCCGACCACCCGGCCCTCCCCGTCGCACACGAAGAAGGCGGCGTCGGGCGCCGGGTAGTAGTCGTCGAGCAGTTCGAACAGGAACGCGAAGCCGCACTTCGCGCAGCCCTTGCGCTGGCGTGTGAAGCCGATGTTTCGGTCGAGCTCGCTGGTGCGGTGGCCGCAGTTGGGGCAGATGAAGGGATGAGCCATGGTGTCCACACACAGACTACGCAAGCCGCGCGGCGAAGGCCCCCGGCTGCCGGAACCGGGAGGACGGGTCCGGCCCCGCCGCGACGGGCCGGGCACCGCCTCAGAACAGCGACGGCTCGCCGCCGGGGGGGACCGCGAGCCCCAGGTGGGCGAAGGCGGCCGCGGTGGCGGCGCGGCCCCGGGGCGTCCTCCTGAGCAGGCCCTCCTGCAGCAGGTATGGCTCGTACACGTCCTCGATCGTGTCCTGCTCCTCCCCCACCGCGACAGCCAGCGTCGACAGGCCGACCGGCCCGCCGTCGAACTTGATGCAGATCGCACGCAGGATCTCCCGGTCGAGGCGGTCGAGTCCACGCTCATCCACCTCCAGCATCTCGAGCGC
>DATFZP010000124.1:0-7633 GCA_035314405.1 Solirubrobacteraceae bacterium
CGGGAGGCCGGGATGACGGCGAAAGCCCGCATCGTCGCCTCGACGGTCGTCGCGATCCGCCCGGAGGTGATGGGTGTCGGCCCGATCCCGGCGATTCAGCAGCTGCTGAAGAACACGGGCATGTCGATGTCCGACATCGACATCGTCGAGATCAACGAGGCGTTCGCCGCGCAGATCGTGCCATGCAAGGAGGAGCTTGGGATCGACGACGACAAGCTCAACCCGTTCGGGGGCGCGATCGCGCTCGGGCACCCGTTCGGGATGACCGGTGCGCGCATCATGACGACCCTTCTCAACGACCTCGAGACCCTTGAGGGGACCTACGGGATCGAGTCGATGTGCGTCGCCGGCGGCATGGGCATGGCGATGCTCGTGGAACGGCTCGGCTGAGATCTCGATCAGGGGCCGCCTGCGGCGGCCCGGGGGGGCCGTGCGGGCGGGCCCCCCGGGGGGTGCGCCCGGGAAGCTAGCGGGGGGGCATCCGCAGGGCGCCGTCGAGGCGGATGGTCTCGCCGTTGAGCATCCGGTTCTCGACGATCTGAGAGGCGAGCTGCGCGTACTCGGCGGGGTGGCCGAGGCGCGGGGGGTAGGGGACGCCGGCGCCGAGCTTCTGGCGGGCCTCCTCGGGCAGGGCGGCGAGCAGCGGCGTGTCGAACAGCCCCGGAGCGATCGTGTTCACACGGATCCCGTACTGGGCCAGGTCGCGGGCGGCGGGGAGGGTGAGCGCCACGACGCCCCCCTTGGAGGCCGAGTATGCGATCTGGCCGACCTGTCCGTCGTAGGCGGCGATCGAGGCGGTGTTGATGCAGACCCCCCGTTCCCCGTCCTCCACCGGCTCTGCCGCGATCATCGCGGCGGCGGCGAAGCGCAGCACGTTGAACGTCCCGATCAGGTTGATCGAGATGATCGTCTCGAACGGGAGCAGGGGGTGGGGCCCCTTCGAGCCGGCGACCTTCTGCGCCCAGCCGGTGCCGGCGCAGCAGACGGCGATCCGCAGCCCGCCGTCGGCGGACGCTGCCAGCTCGACGGCCGCCTGCACCTGGGACTCGTCGCGGACGTCGCAGGCCGTGAAGCGCAGGCCGAGCTCGCCGGCGAGCGCCTCTCCCTTCTCCGGGTTGACGTCGGCGATCGTGACCGACGCGCCCCTCGTGTGGAGCTCGCGGACCGTCGCCGCCCCGAGCCCCGACGCGCCGCCGACCACGATCGCGGATGAGCCGGCGATCTGCATGGTCGGGGAGCCTACCGTGTGGCGAGCCGGGAGAGGGTCAGCGCGAACAGCCCCTCGGGGTCGGTCAGCCAGCTGACCAGCTCGAGTCCCACCGCCGACAGGTCGCCGGCCACGCGGGCGGGGGTGAACTTGGCGCTGATCTCCGTGCGCAGCTCCTCGCCCGCGTGGAAGTGCACCGGCAGGTTCAGCCCCCGCACGAAGGTCGTGTGCTCACGGCGGGCGCGCAGGCGCATCTCGATCCACTCGTGCTCGGGGTCGAACAGGGCGACGTGGTCGAAGTCCTCGGGGTCGAAGTCCGCGTGCAGCTCGCGGTTGAGCACCCGCAGGACGTTGCGGTTGAACTCTGCGGTGACCCCCTCGGAGTCGTCGTATGCCGCTCGCAGCACGCCGGGGTCCTTGACGAGGTCGGTTCCCATCAGGAGGTGGTCCTCCGGGGTCATCAGCTGCGAGATCTCCCGCAGGAACCGACGGCGGCTGCCGGGGGGGAAGTTCCCGATGGTGCCGCCGAGGAACGCCACGATGCGCGGCCCGTAGGCCTCCGGGAGGCGGTCGAGATGGCGCTCGAAGTCGCCGATCATGCCGTGCACGCGCAGTCCGGGATACTCCTCGACCAGCTCTTCGGCGGATTCCCGGACCATGCTCTCGGTGACGTCCACGGGCACGTAGCGCTCGAGCGTGCCGGCCGCGTGCAGGGCGTCGAGCAGCACCCTCGTCTTGGCGGCGGTGCCGGAGCCGAGCTCGACGAGCTCGACGGCGCCCGTCAGCCGGGCTATCTCTCCCGCGCGCTCCTCGAGGATCGCCCGCTCGGCGCGGGTCGGGTAGTACTCCGGCAGGTCGCAGATGCGATCGAACAGCGCCGCTCCGCGGGCATCGTAGAAATGCTTCGGGGGAAGCTCCTTGAACGGCCGGGTGAGGCCGTCGAGGGCGTCGTCGGCGAGCGAGCGCTCATGCGCCCCGCCGAGGTGGGAGTCGATCCGGATCGCTCCGTCGAGCTCTGCCCCGGACGGCGCTCCGCGGTCCATCACGCCCCCCTCGCCAGACGCACGCCGGAGAAGATCTGCCGCCGCTCGGGAAGGTCCCAGTTGCGGAAGGTGACGCTGGCCACGCGCGGGTCGGTCGCCCACGAGCTCCCCCGCAGCACACGGTAGCGATCGCCGAAGAAGACCTCCGAGTACTCCCGGTAGGGATGGGCGATGAATCCGGGATACCCGCGGAAGTGGGACCCGGTCCACTCCCACACTCCGCCCACGTCGGCGAGCACGCCGGAGTGGACGGGGCCGAGGGCTGCGCCCGCCGGGCGCGGGCCCTCGAGATCCTCGAGGCCCGCGCTCGCCGCCTTCTCCCACTCGAACTCGGTGGGCAGGCGGGCGTCGTGCGCGCGCGCGAAGGCGTCGGCCTCGAACCAGGAGACGTGGCACACCGCCGCCTCCGGATGGGCCGTCGCGATGGCGGGATGGTGGGTGATGTCGTGCCGCTGCTTCCAGGCCCAGCCCTCGTCCGACCACCACTCCCGTCGCCGATAGCCTCCGCCGTCGCTGAAGCGCATCCAGCTGCCGTTGGTGACCGGCCGCCTCGCGATGCGGAACCCAGGGACCTCGATGGTGTGGCGGGGGCGCTCGTTGTCGTAGGAGAAGCCGCCGAGCCCGGCGCCGACCGCCGCGGGGCCACCCGGCAGATCGATCCAGCCCTCGCGGCCGGGGAGCGGGTGCAGGGACGGCTCGAGCAGTCCGGCGATGACCATCGTCTGGCGCATCGTCTCGCCGTGCTGAAGCTCGTGGCGCAGGACCATCTCGCAGACCAGGCCATCTCCGACACCGCAGTCGGCGAGCGTCTCGATCGTCCGCGCCCGCACCTGCTCGAGGTAGCCACGGGCGTCCTCGGGGCCGAGCGCCTCGATCTCCCCGCGGATCGCCCTGGGCGTCTCGAAGGCGTCGTAGAGGCCGGCCAGCTCCGGGCGCAGCAGCGCGCGGCCGCCGTGGCGGTGGCACAGCCACAGGTCCTCGTAGGCGGCGATGTGGCCGAGGTCCCACACGAGCGGGCTCATGATCGGCGAGTGCACCCGCTCGAGGTCCTCCTCGCTGAGGTGGCCGACGAGTGCGAGAGTGCCCCGGCGGGCGCCGTCCAGCTCGCGGAGCACCTGCTCGGTGTCGTGGGAAAGCGGGGTGGTCTTCACGGCGTCGGCTGCCATGGGCTGGCTGAGGGGCTCACTCTAGTGGGCGAGCTGAGGCTATCCGGACCGGCTCCTGCTCCGTAACTGCTCCGTAATTATTCCCGGTCGGGCCGACTCACGCGGTCGGGTCGTTCAGGCGGAGGCGTTCCAGCCCGCGAGGATCGCGGTGCCGCGCTCGTGGCCGAGCACGCAGACGGCGCCCGGCGAGAGGCCGAGGCGCCCGCCGCCGGAGGGCTCCAGGGCGATCCAGCGGGCACCCAGCACACGCAGCAGGTGCCCGTGTGAGAACACGGCGGCCGTCCCGCCGGCCGCCCTCAGCTCGGCGATCACCCGGTCGGCGCGCGCGCCCACCTGAGACGGCTGCTCTCCGCCGGGGCAGCCGTCCCTCCACAGGCTCCAGCCCGGTCGCAGCGCATCGATCTCCGGGGTGGTCAGCCCCTCGTAGTCGCCGTAGTCCCACTCCAGCAGGTCCTCGCTGATGAGCGCCTGCGCGGCGAGGCCCGCGAGCTCACAGGTTTCGCGGGCGCGGAGAGAGGGGCTGACGAGCACGAGCTCGAAGCGCCGGTCGGCGAGTCGCCGGGCCAGAGCCCTCGCCGCCGTCCTGCCCGCTTCGGTCAACGGGATGTCGGTGCGGCCGGTGTGACGTCCGTCGCGGCTCCACTCGGTCTCGGCGTGGCGGACGAGGACCGTCTCGGGCGCGTCGGAGGGGCGGGGGTCGCTCACAGCCGCGGCCCCGGGGGCGCGGCGGCGTCGTCGACGATCGCCGTCAGGCGCCCGCGTCGCAGCAGGCTCGCGGGGACATGGCGGGTGGGCTCGCCGAGCATCGCGCTGACCGCGTCGGCCTTGCCCGCCCCGGTGGCGATCAGCAGGCAGCTGCGGGCCGCGTGGAGGACGGGGAGCGTGAGCGTGATGCGCTCCGGCGGCGGCTTCGGCGAGTCCCACACGCCCAGGCAGGTCGCGTCCTGCGGAGCGTCGAGGGTCGCCGAGCCCGGGAACAGCGAGGCGATGTGGCCGTCCGGGCCGATGCCGAGCACGACGACGTCGAGCGCGGGCGGACCGCGGGGGTCCTCCGCGGCCGGGGGGACGGCTTCGAGCAGGGCCCGGCCGTAGCGGCTGGCTCCCTCCCCGGGGCCGAGCTCCCCCTCCATGCGATGGACCCGGGCCGCGGGAATGGCGGTCCGCTCCAGCAGGGCGTCGGCGGCCATGCGGTAGTTGCTGTCGGGGTCCTCCGGTCCGACGCACCGCTCGTCGGCGAACCAGACCTCGACGGCCGTCCAGTCGGCCTCGGCGGCGGCCAGCAGCTCATACGTGCGCTCGGGGGTGCTGCCGCCGCTGAGCGCGAGATGGGCGCACCCGCGCTGATCGCGGGCGTGGTCGAGCTGGCGGGCCACGAGGACCGCCGCGCGGGCGGCGACCGCCTCGGCGTCGGGGCAGGTGGTCAGGCGGGTCACGCGAGCATCGCCCGTGCCGCCCTCACGGCCGGGACGTAGGTCGGGTCGCGCAGGAGTGCCTGGCGGATGCCCTCGCCGAGCACCCCTGTCTCGCCGCGGGAGGCGCCGAGGATCGTCCATTCGTGTTCCTTGCCGGCGAGATCGCGGGAGCGCGCGCGCAGGCCGCCCGGCCCGCGGTTCAGTCGCAGGCGCCGGCCGGAGGCGGTCTGGACGACGAGGCCCTCCAGGCCGGGGACCTGCAGCTCCGGGGCCGTCTCCAGGCGCAGCGCCACGTCTCGGTCCCCGCTCCGCGCCTCGCCCACGAGCGCCGGGCCGCGCGCCAGCAGCGGACTCGTCCGCCAGCCGAGCCGGGACGCGAGCCAGCCGACGAGCAGCATCGCCGCGACGGTGGAGTCGGAGTGGTGGCGGATGGTGACGCTCGTGATCTCCCACAGCTCCTGCCGCAGCGTCGGGGGGTCGAACGTGGCCGCGACCCGCTCGCGCCAGGGGGTGGAGCGCAGCCACGCGAGGTCGACGACATAGGCGCTTCCGGAGAGCTCGTCGGCGCGCTGCAACGCGTCCCCGGCGATCGGCTCCTCGACCGAGTCGAGCAGCACCGACTGGGAGAGGGCGAGCAGCTCGCCGGCCAGGTCCCAGTGGCCGTGGGGGGACCACAGCAGCGTCGGCAGGTCCGTCACCACGAGGGGATCGGCGATCGTGAGGAGGTCGTCGAGATGGCGGTCTCCGATCTCGACCACGACCGTCTCGCGCAGCAGCGAGAGCTCGCCCGGGCCGGGCTCTCCTTCGGAGGCGATCATCACGCGGGCGTCGAGGCGCTCGCGGCGGGGCTCGTAGGAGAGCACGAGCAGACGGGAGGCGTGATAGCGCCCGACCCCCCGCAGACGGTTGGCGATCTCGCCGCTCCACTCGCTCTCGACGAACGTGATCATGTTCAGGACCCGCGCCGGGACGAAGCTCTCGTTTTCGGCGTGGCGCTCGATCAGCAGCTCCCGCAGGGCAGCTTCGATCGCATCGGGAGTGGTTCCCTGCGCGCTCCACACGGCCTCGCCGGCGCTCATCAGATCGCGCGCCAGGAGTCCCCGTCGCGCAGCAGCGAGAGCGCCTCCTGCGGTCCCTGGGATCCGGCTTCGTAGGTCGGCAGCGGACCCGGGGTGACCGCCCACGTGCCGACGATCGGATCGCAGATCCGCCACTGCGCCTCGACCTCGTCGTTGCGGGTGAACAGCGTGGCGTCACCGCGCATCGCGTCGGTGATCAGCCGCTCGTAGGCCTCCGGCGACTGTGACAGGAAGGCGGTCCCGTAGAGGAACTCCATGTTGACGGGCCGGATGCTCATCCGCGTGCCGGGGATCTTCGCCCCCAGCCTGAGCGAGACGCCCTCGTTGGGCTGCAGGGTCAGCACGAGCTGATTGGGCTGGACGCCGAGAGAGCCGCCCTCGCTGAACGCCAGGTGGGGGACCGGCTTGAGGGTGACGGCGATCTCGGTGACCTTGCGCGCGAGCCGCTTGCCGGTGCGCAGGTAGAAGGGCACGCCCGCCCAGCGCCAGTTGTCGACTTCCAGGCGCAGCGCGGCGTAGGTCTCGGTGATCGACCCCTCGGGCACCCCCTCCTCTTCGAGATAGCCCGGGACGTCCTCCCCGCCGGCGTGGCCTGCGGTGTACTGGGCGCGGACCGACATCGCCTGAACCTCTCCGGCGATCGGCGTGGGGATCGCCTGCAGGACCTTGACCTTCTCGTTGCGCACCTCTTCGGCCTTGAAGGCCACCGGCGGCTCCATCGCGACGTGGCAGAGCAGCTGGAGCATGTGGTTCTGGATCAGGTCCCGTAGCGCACCCGAGCTGTCGTAGTAGTCGGCACGGGAGCCGATGCCGAGTTCCTCCGCGGCGGTGATCTGGACGCAGTCGATGTAGTTGCGGTTCCACAGCGGCTCGAACATTCCGTTGGCGAACCGGAACGCCAGCATGTTCTGGACCGTCTCCTTGCCCAGGTAGTGGTCGATGCGGAAGACCTGGGCCTCGTCGAAGATCGACAGGACCCGCCGGTTGAGCTCACGGGCCCCCTCGAGGGTGGTGCCGAAGGGCTTCTCGATGATCAGGCGCACCTCGGCACCCTCGTGGTGGGCGAGATCGGCGTGGCCGAGCGCCTCGACGATCACGGGGAAGAAGCTCGGGGCGGTCGAGAGGTAGAAGGCACGGTTCAGTGGCACGCCGGCATCCCGCTCGAACTCCTCGCAGACGCTCCCGAGCTTCGCGTAGACGCGGGGGTCGTCGAAGGTGCCGGCGATGTACCTGACGTTGCTCAGCAGCGCGGCGAGCACCTGATCGTCCGGCGTGCGCCGGGAGAACCTCCGGATCGCCTCCTCGCATTCGACGCGGTAGTCCTCGTGCCTCTTGTCTTTGCGGGAGACGCCGATCAGGTGGAAGCGCTCGGGCAGAGCCCCCTCGTGGGCGAGGTTGTAGAGGGCGGGGAGCAGTTTGCGGCGGGCGAGATCGCCGGTGGCTCCGAATATGACGAGCGTCGTGGGAGCGACCGGCAGGCGCTCGAGGCCGACCGTGAGCGGGTTCTCGGCCTCGAGGTCCGGGAGCGGGGGCTGTGTGGCGAGCGCGGCCTTCAACGCCCCGCCCGTGCCCCGCGCCGCCGTGCCGCGCCGGGGCGGGCGGCCTTCGTCCCCGCTTCCGCACCCCGGGGGGCGGGAGCGCTCTTGACGGCATGGCCGCCGAACTGGTTGCGCAGGGCGGCGAGCACGCGGTCGGCGAAGTCGCCGTTGCCGCGGGAGCGCAGGCG
>DATFZP010000125.1:0-2300 GCA_035314405.1 Solirubrobacteraceae bacterium
CACGCCCCGAGCAGCCGCAGCTGGTGGCCCGCGCCGAGCTCCTGCAGGAAGCCGAACCCGCTCATCAGGGTTCCGTAGAAGGCGACCCTGTCGACGGGCTCGTGGTATGGCGGCTGCTGCATGCTGGCGGGTGTGGAGTGCTCGGGCGGCTGGCCTTCACCCTCGCATACCTCACCACCAAGGGCTGCACGGGGTGGGTGATCGCGCGTACGATGGGACCGTGCTCTGCGATCGACCGAGGCGCTGAGAATGCCCCCGCGCGAGGGGCCCTCGATCGCGCTCGTCGCGGCCGAGGACCTCGAGGACCTGCTGGGGCTGATGCGCGCCTACTGCGACTTCTACGAGACCTCCCCGAGCGACTCCGAGCTGCTCGAGCTCTCGCGCGCCCTGATCGCCGACCCCGAGCTCGAGGGCATGCAGCTGATGGCCCGGGACGAGCGCGGAGGAGCACTCGCCTTCGCCACCGTCTTCTGGAGCTGGGACACGACCGAGGCCCGCCGCATCGGGATCATGAACGACCTCTACGTGGCCCCTGCCGGGCGCGCCACCGGTCTCGCCGACGAGCTCATCCGGGCGTGCACCGAGTGCTGCCGGCGGCGGGGTGCTGCGCGTCTGGAATGGCAGACGGCACCCGCGAACGCCCGCGCACGGGCCGTGTACGAGCGGGTCGGCGCGGTCCGCGAGCCGTGGCTGACCTACACGATCCCGGCCGGCTGAGCGGCGCTATCCTCGCTCTCGTGGCACGAGCGTCACGGCTGAGCGAGCGAACTCAGGCGCGGGCGCTGGCCTGAGGATCCAGCCGTGACATCGTCACGGCGGCATGCAGCTTCGACTGCGCCCCACCCATGTAGAGGCCCTTGACGGGGGGCACATCGGCGTAGAAGCGCCCGTGCCCGATCTTGACGTGCGTCTCTCCGGTGAGGCGGCGGTTGGTGGGGTCGGCGCTGACCCACACCGGCTCTCCGTGGCCGTCGCTGCCCGGCAGCAACGCCTCCAGCCAGGCGTGGGTGTCGACCTCCACCGAGTCGCTCCCGTCGTCCTCCGGGGCCGCCCACAGGTAGCCCGACACATAGCGGGCGGCGATCCCTCGGCGGCGCAGGAGGATCAGCGAGAGATGGGCGAAGTCCTGGCAGACCCCCGCGCCGGCGTCCAGCAGGTCGCTCACGCTCGAGCCCACGTAGGTCGCGCCGGGGCGGTAGGCGAAGCGGTCGGGGATCAGCTCGCACAGGGTCTCGAGGGTCTCCAGGGGGGTGTCCGCCTCGAGCGCCTCCTCGATGCCCTGCAGGCCGGGGATCGGCGGCTGGTCCTGCCACGGCAGGGCGAACTCGCCGGCAGCGTCGATGTAGGAGGGCGTCAGCAGGCCCTCCCAGCTGCCCTCGGGGGGGTCCGGGGGTGGGGAGGTAACGACCCTCGCGCGGACGTCGATCGTGAGGTGGTCGTGGCTCGTCGGGATGCCGAACTCCAGCACCTCCGTGCCGAAGTAGTCGAGATGGCGGCTCACCCTTGCCTCCGGCTCGATGCGTGTGTGGAACTCGTCGCAGCGCTGGGTCGAGGTCGTCGCCGGGCGCACCCTCAGCGCGTTGAGGTTGTCGGTGACCGTCGTGTCGTAGCGGTACTCGGTCAGGAAGCGGATCGCGAAGTGCACCTGGGTCTCACCGCCTCTCCCCGGCCGATGCCGCCCCGGCGAAATACCGCTCGGCCACGTCGAGGTCGATCCGGGCGAGCTCCTGCTGGGACCCTTCGCAGATGCCCGTCAGCTCGGCCCCCTCGGGAAGGGCCCTGCGCTGGAAGTCGAGGTCGGCCGCGAGCCGGCTCACGCGCAGGACCGGCTTGGAGTTGCGGGGTCCGGCGTCGGCGGAGGTGAACGCCTCGTGCAGCGAGTCCACGCACGCGGCGACGCTGTCCGGATAGGCCCGCTCGAACAGCAGGAAGCGCGCCACAGGGTGGGCGTTCGGGGGAGCGGTCACGGCCCGCAGGTAGGCGTGGAAGCCCCCGACTGCCTGCAGCAGGATCAGCGCGTGGCCGTCGGCGGCTGCCGAGTCGCCGGGGGGAAGGGCCACCCGCAGCATCCTCAGGACCATGTCGGAGATCTCGATGAGCCCCCCGGCGTCGAGGAAGCACTTGGCTTCGTCTCGGAGCATGGTGCGGTTGGCGACCCCCCAGATCAGGGCGGTGCGTTCCCTGACGTACTGGGAGGCGAGATACGGTCCGGCGGGGGCGTTCCATCCCGGCTGCCCGTCGCCCCGCAGGCGCAGGGTGGTCGTGTTTATCGCCTCCCACATCTCGGCGCTGATCACGTC
>DATFZP010000126.1:0-4094 GCA_035314405.1 Solirubrobacteraceae bacterium
TCGTCGTGGTCGTGGTCTTCGCCGTCGTCGTGGTCGAAGTGCCAGGAGCCGCTCACCGGCACTTCGACCACGACGACGGCGAAGACCACGACCACGACGACCCCGACCACGACCACGACCACCCCCGCCACGACCACCTCCCCGACGACCGCGACGACCCCCATCACCACCCCCGTCACGACCCCGACCGGCACCACGCCGACGACCAGCGGCGGGACGGTGGCCCCGAGCGGAGAAGGGCCTTCCACCCCCGGCGGCGGCCAGGGGGGCGCGAAAGTCGGCCCCGGCGGCGGGGTCGGCGCCGGGGAAGCCACCAAATGAGCTCGGTCGAGATCGCGGGGCGCTATCGCCTCGAGAGCCGGCTCGGATACGGGGGCATGTCGACTGTGCACCTGGCCGTCGATGTGCGTCTCGAGCGCCAGGTGGCCGTCAAGCTGCTGGCCGAGCATCTCGCCGACGAACCCGCCTTCGTGTCCCGCTTCCAGCGGGAGGCGCAGGCGGCCGCACGACTCGTGCACCCGAACATCGTCCAGGTCTTCGACTCAGGCCGCGACGAGAGCACCGGCCAGTACTTCATCGTGATGGAGTACATCGAGGGATCCTCCGGCGCCGAGATCCTGCGCGATCAGGGCTGGATGGAGGTCGATGAGGCGCTGTCGATGATCGAGCAGGCGTGCGAGGGCCTCAACTACGCCCACCGCCACGGGGTCGTCCACAGGGACGTGAAGCCCGGCAACCTCCTGCGCTCCCGGGAAGGCGAGGTCAAGCTCGCGGACTTCGGGATCGCCAAGGCGACCGAGCAGTCGAGCATCACCCAGGTCGGCTCGGTGCTCGGCACCGCCGCCTACCTCGCCCCCGAGCAGGCCCGCGGGGAGGAGGCGGGACCGAGCGCCGACCTGTACGCGCTCGGGGTGGTCACCTACCAGCTGATCTCCGGGCGGCTCCCATACGAGGCGAGCTCCCTGACCGAGCTCGCCCTCAAGCAGCAGCAGGAGGAGCCCCCCACGCTGGACACCCTCGTCGCCGCCGTCTGTCCGGAGCTCGCCGACGCGGTCGCGATCGCCCTCGCCCTCGATCCCCGCGACCGCTACACCAGCGCCCGTGAGATGGGTCGGGCTCTGAGCGACGGAGCACGCGGCATCTCCCCGGAGGATCGACCGGCGACGAGCCGTGGCGCACCGGTGACGCAGGCCACCAGCGTGCTCGGCACCGCCCGCCGCAGCAACCCAGCCGCAGAGGCCCCTCCGCCTCGCCGTCCCCGCCCCGGCCCGCCTCCGGCGAGGGCCTCCTCCACCCCGGCGCCCCAGTCCACCGCCCGGGACTCCGGCAGGGGCGGGCGGCGCCTGCTCATCGCCCTGCTCGGCCTGGCCGCGATCGCCCTGGTGGTCGTCGCCGTGGTGATCCTGGCCGCCCCGTCGGAAACCAAGATCGTGCTGCGCAACGTCGTCTACCCCGACGTCCAGCACTCCGCCCAGGCCCTCCAGCAGCTCGTCTCGGAAAACACCAAGTAGCCCGCCGGAGGCGAACGGCGGCTTGCGGTCCCGACGGCCGACCGGTGGTGCCCGCTCGCGGCTGCGACATCCTAGAGGCACCACTCATGCTCGCCGCCATCATCAACGTCCAGCACCTCGTCGACGTCGCCGGCTATCCGCTCCTGTTCCTGATCGTCATGGGCGAGTCCAGCGGGGTGCCCGTCCCCGGCGAGACGGCGCTGATCGCCGGGTCCGTGCTCGCCAGCCAGGGCAAACTCCAGATCGAGATCGTGATCGCCGTGGCGGCCACGGCGGCGATCGTGGGGGACAACATCGGTTACGTGATCGGACGCAAGGGGGGCCGCTGGGTGCTCGAACGGCCCGGTGCCTTTCACCGCCAGCGCCTGGAGGTGCTGCGGATCGGCGAGCCGTTCTTCGAGCAGCACGGGCCGAAGGCCGTGTTCCTCGGGCGCTTCGTCCTCGCCCTCCGTGTGTGGGCCTCCTGGCTGGCGGGTGCGACACACATGCGCTGGCGCGTGTTCTTCCTGTGGAACGCCCTCGGAGGGATCACGTGGGCGTTCGCCGTGGGGCTGTTCGCGTACTTCCTGGGAAGCTCCGCGGGCAACGCGATCGAAACCTTCGGCTTCTTCGGGCTCGCGGCAGTGGTGATCGCGATCGTCAGCGGGCTGCTCCTGCACCGCCGCCACCGCCTCCGGAGCGCCGAGGGCGAGGCTCAGGACGGCCTCACCGCGCCGCCCTCGGGGGGATCGCACGAGGAGCCGTCTGCTCCGGGGGAGTAGCCCACCCCGGCGTTGGACGGGCGAGGTGGGGCGGAGCGCTCAGCAGCCGTTGCAGGGTGCGATCCGCTGCCACATCTCGGCGAGCACGCCCAGCTCCTCCTCCGAGAAGCGCGAGAGGAAGTACTCCCGGACGACCGCCAGATGGGTGCCCCGCGCCTGTTCGAGGCGCTCTCGCCCGGAGTCGGTCAGGCAGGCGTAGGAGCCGCGGGCGTCGTGCTGGCAGGAGCAGCGCTCCAGCAGGCCCTCGCGCTCGAGGCGGTCGACGAGCCGCGTGAGCCCGCTGCGCGAGAGCTGCGCCTGTTCGGCCAGCTCGCACATGCGCATCCGCCCGCCACCCGTCTCCTGGACGTGATGGAGGACCTCGTAGGAGGTCATCGGCAGCCCGTGCGCGTCCTCGAGCTCGGCGTCGAGGCGCTTCGCCAGGCACGCGTGCGCCCGCAGCAGCCCGCGCCAGGCTTGCAGCTCCCCGATCGTAAGGGCCTCCTGTTGGGAGGGCGAGATCTTGACGGCGGTCGCGGTAGACATGAAGGTCCGGGGCTAGAGCGCTGCTGAGCCGAACATAGCAGCGTCGCTGCTCGCTCCGCGAGATACCGCTCTCACCGGCGGGTCGCTCGCAACGCCCACCACATCATCAGCGGCTGCAGCGGCAGGCGCGCGATCAGCGCCCAGCGGGGGATCCTGCGAAAGCGTTCGGGCGTGGCGGCCATGTAGATGTTCGCCGGGAACACCGCGATCAGCAGGGCCACCAGCCACAGCCCGGAGAGCCGCCGCGTCGGTCTGGAAAGGACGCCGAGGCCGCCCGCGATCTCGGCCACCCCGCTCACCTGCACGACGCGCCTGGCACGGTCCTGCAGCGGCGGGGGGACGATCGCCTCATAGGTCTTGGGCATCACGAAGTGGTTGATCCCGGCGCCGATGAAGCTCACCCCCAGCAGCAGCGACGATCGCCCTCGCCGGCGCTCGAGATGCTCGTCCTGATCCATGCAAGCCTCCTCTTCCCTGGTCGCTTCCGTCGATCCGTGGAGAGGCAGAATCTAGCGGTCTGCGATCAGCGTGTGCCCGGTCATCGCTGCCGGCTGCTCGATGCCGAGCACCTCCAGCACCGTCGGGGCGACGTCGGCGAGGATCCCGCCGTCCTGGCGCAGGGACACGCCGCGGACCGTCAGGATCAGCGGCACCGGGTTCAGGGAGTGGGCGGTGTTGGGGCTGCCGTCGGGCTCGAGCATGTGGTCGGCGTTGCCGTGGTCGGCGGTCACCACGCATGCTCCTCCGCTCTCGTGGACCGCGGCCACGACCTCCCCGAGGCACTCGTCGACCGTTTCGACCGCCCGCACCGCCGCCTCGATCACGCCCGTGTGACCGACCATGTCGGCGTTGGCGAAGTTGATGATCCCGAACGTCGGTACATCCTTGCGCCAGGCGCCGACGAACGCGTCGGCAGCGGCCCGGGCGCTCATCTCGGGCTTGTGGTCGTAGGTGGGAACATCCCTCGGGGAGGGGACCAGCTCGCGGCGCTCCCCCCTGAGCGGGGCCTCGTCGCCGCCGTTGAAGAAATAGGTGACGTGGGCGTACTTCTCGGTCTCGGCGACGTGCAGCTGGGAGACGCCCGCGGCGGCGAGCACCTCCGGCAGCGTCGTGGCGGGGTGCTGCGGGGAGAACACGACCGGGTAGGCCCAGTCCTCCTCATAGCGGGTGAGCGTCGTGTAGCGGGCCACCGGCGGGGCACCTCCGCGGCCCTCCCACCCGGGCAGCTCCTCGCCGCCGGACCCGAACCCGGGCTCGGCCAGGGCCCGCGTCAGCTGGCGCATCCGGTCGGGCCTGA
>DATFZP010000127.1:0-14582 GCA_035314405.1 Solirubrobacteraceae bacterium
CGAGGGCCCCGCCTCGCGGACGGCCGGCCAGCGCTCGAAGTCCGCCGCCCCGCTCAGCACGAGTCGCTCGCGGGCCCTGGTCATCGCCACGTACAGGATCCGATCCTCCTCCTCGGCCTGGGCACGGGCGCGCTCCTCTCTCAGCTCTTCATAGTCCAGGCGGCAGGACGGCTTCTGGCCGTCGAGGCGCATCAGCTGCAGGCCCATCCGATCGCCGTCGACCAGCAGGCGGGGCATGCGCACGTTGGGAGCCCGGCCGAGATCGGCCACGCACACCACGGGGAACTCGAGGCCCTTGGCCGCGTGGATCGTCATCAGACGGATCGCGTCGGGCTCGACGCTGTCGACGGGGGCGTCGGGCTCGGAGGTCCCGGGAGCGTCCCTCAGGCGCTCCACGTGATCGAGGAACCCGCGAAGGTCGCGCCCCTCCCCCGCCTCGTAGCGGCGTGCCAGGCGCAGCAGCTTGTGGATGTTGGCCAGCCGTCGCTCTCCCCACTCCAGACCGAGCACGAAGTCGCGGTAGCCGCTCGCGTCCACGGCACGCTCGATCAACCGGGAGATCGAGCGCTGAGGGGCACGTCCGCGCTCGGCCCGCAGGCGCTCGCAGAAGCCCGCGAGCCGCTCCCGGTCGCCATCCGGAAGTCGCTGCAGCGACCCTCCGGCCTGCTCTTCGAGGGAGCATGCCGTCTCCCACGCTCCCCTTGAGCCCTCTCTCGCGGCGTCGGCCAGCAGGGCCAGCCCGTCGCTGGAGAGGCCCACGAGGGGAGAGGCGAGCGTCTCGTACAGCGCGGGCTCGTCGACGGGGTTGGCGAGGGTGCGCAGGTAGGCGATCAGATCGCGGATCTGCAGGCGCTCCCAGAAGTCTCCAACCATCGCATGGGTGCGCAGCCCTCGCAGCTGGAGCGCCCGCTCGTAGACGTCGATGTCGGTGACCGCCCTGAGCAGCACCACCACCTCACCCGCCCGGGCATCTCCCGCGGCGATCAGCTCGTGCACGCGCTGGGCCAGCAGCCTCGCCTCCGCCGCTCGCCAGACGGTGGCGGGCGGAAGGCCCCGGGCCAGCTCCTCGGCGAGCCCCTCCCCCTCCGCCCACCCGGACCTCGCCGTCAGCAGCAGCTCCACCGACGGCTGCGGTTGCCGCTGGGGCGGGTCGGCCGGGAGCTGCGGCGGCGGGGGCCCTTCCTCGCGGCCGGCCACCAGCGCGGTGAACCCAGGGCCGAGGCGCTCGGAGAAGACGGCGTTGATCACCTCCAGCAGCTCGGATCGGCTGCGGAAGTTGCGGGTCAGCTCGAGGCTCGCCCCGCTTCGGGCGAGCTCGGCACGACGTGAGCGGAAGACCCTCACGTCGGCGTGCCTGAAGCCGTAGATCGACTGCAGCTCGTCGCCCACCGTGAACAGGTTCCCCCGGTCCAGCGCCTGAAGGATCGCCAGCTGGCGGGCATTGGTGTCCTGGAACTCGTCCACCATCACCAGCTCGAAGCGCTCCGACCACGCCCGCCGCACGCCCTCCCGCCCCTCGAGCAGGTCGCGGGCGCACAGCTCGAGGTCATCGAAGTCGACGGCGCCCCGGGCACCCTTCAGCGCCTGATAGCCGCGGCCGTAGGCGACGAGCAGCCGATCCAGGAGCACGCACGCGGCGGCGGCCTCGGCGTCCTCGGGCCCCCCGTCCCCGGCGACGTCCCCCGGGGGCAGCCGGGGAAGGCTCTGGCCGCGGCTGCGCAGCTCCCTGTGGATCCCGGTCAGCATCCCCTGGACCTCGTCGACGCCGTAGGCGGCCACGAGGTCCACCGCCTCGGCCCGGCCGCCCTGCAGGAAGCGAAGGAGAGCGGCGGAGAACGCCCGCTCCCGAAGCCCCCCGGCGAGACCCTCGTCGAGGATCGTGAACTCCGGGTCGAGCCCGGCGAGCAGCGGGTGGGCCCGCAGCAGGCGGGCGCAGAACCCGTGGAAGGTCCCCACGAGCGCCGCCTCGGTGTCGCGCGCGGCCTCCCGCTCGCCGAGCTCGAGCAGCCGTCTCCTGACCCTCTCCCTCAACTCGCCGGCGGCCCGCTCGGTGAACGTCAGCGCGAGGATCCTTCCCACGGGAACCCCGTCCTCGCGGACAGCCCTGACGAAGCGCTCGACCAGCACGGAGGTCTTGCCGCTCCCGGCGCCCGCCGACAGGAGCAGGGGCTCGGCCCGGCGGGCGACCGCCTGCTCCTGCTCGTGAGTGAGCGACCCGCGCGGCCCGCCGTCGTCGGCCCCCGGTCCGTCGGGGAGGCTGACGGTGGACGGCTCGCCCCCAGCCGTCACGACTCGCACCTGCAGATCGTCGGGTGCATGCACCCCTCCCCGCCCCAGCGACAGGTCCTCGGGCGGGCCGGGAAGCGCCCGGCGGCCGCCTCCCCCGCCGCCTCTCGGGCGAGGGCCGTGGCCTCCTGCAGTAGCTCCCTGACGTAGTCGTGCTCGCGGGAGTCCCCGCCCACGCACTCGATCTGCAGACCGCTGTCGCGGTCGAGAACCCCGCGAGCGCGGAGGTCGGCTCCCGACAGGGGCTGATAGAAGCCGCCGATCACCTCCAGGCCGAGCAGACCCTCGACCGCCCTCATGTACAGCGCGACCTGCAGGTTGCCGTCGGCGATCCACTTCCCCACGGGCTTGGCGGAGCGGCTCTTGTAGTCATAGACCACAGCCTGCCGCCCCTCCCCGACATCGACCCTGTCGATCCGCCCCCTCAGGCTCACGCCCTCCCCGAGGTCCAGAGCGGGCAACCCCTCCTCTCCTCCCTCCCCATCCTCGGAGGGGAAGCCGAAGGCGAGCTCGAGGTAGCGCGGCTCGAGCGGGCTTTCGAGGAGTGCAGCGTGCTCGAGGTAGCGTTCGAGGTCGGCCGTCAGCCGGCGCCGGGCCGCGGGGAGGCGCTCGGGGGCGACAGACAGCGGGTGCTGGGACTCGCGCTCACGCAGGGCGCTGCGCAGCAGCCTGCGGGCGAGGTCGAGCCGCGAGGGCGTCAGGCGTGCGACGCCGGTCTCCCGAAGCAGCCCCTCGAAGGTGTCGTTGAGTGCCGCGTGGGCGAGCGCCCCCCGGGCGCGTGGCTCGGGCTCGGGGTCGAAGTCCTCGGCCCGGAGCATGCGTTCGATGAACCACCGTGCGGGGCAGCTGATCCAGGCTTCCAGCGAGGAGGCCGACCACGGGCGGCCACGCAGCTCGGCGAGCAGGCGCTCGTCGAGCAGCGGCGCGAGCCCCCCCTCCCCGGCCCCTCCGGCGTCCCGCGGCCGAGGGCCCCCGAGGTGCGCGCTCGAGCCCGCCGCCTCCGGGTACCCGCCTGCCCCCACGGCCCCGAGGGGGCGGCGCAGACGGTGCTCGGAGAAGCCCTCCTCGAACAGGTCGCAGACGTCGTCGACGAACAGCGACCTGGCGGTCGGCTGTCCGTCGTCGTCGGCCAGGTGCCAGCTGAGGTACAGGAGCTCCTCCGGGCGGGAGAGGGTCGCGTAGAGCAGGTAGCGCTCGGCCGCGAGAGCGTCCTGTTGCTGACCGAGCCTGAGCCCGGAGGTCTCGGCGAGCCGCCGGCGCTGCTCCTCGGCGAGAAACCGCTGGGGACGGGCGGGGGCGGGGAACACCCCCTCCTGCAGCCCGCACAGAAACAGCGCCCTCACCCGACGCGCCCGCAGGGAGAGGGGATCGAGCACTGCGACGACCCCGGGGCCCGGGTGCTCCCCGCTCGGGAACTCCAGGCGAGCGAGAACGTCGGCAAGCTCCGACGCGTCCGAGGGCGCGAGCTCGGGCGCAGCCCGGGCCAGCTCGCGGAGCTCTCCGAGGGCGGTGCGTCCCGCGGCGAGGGCCCGAGCCTCGTCGATCTCCTCCCCCTCGAGCACCCTCGCCGCGCCTCTCCTGGGGGCCGCGAACAGGAATTCCAGCTCGCGGGTGGCCCTCTCGATCAGCGCGAGCGCGCCACGCCTTGAAGGTCGCAGGGCGGCTGCGGAGGCGAACTGGTCGATCGTCTCCAGGGGCCAGTGGCGCTCCTCCCACAGCTCCCGCGCCTGCGTGGCTGTCGATGCGCCCGACCGGCGGGCCCGGATCTCGAGCCTGTCGGCGAGCTCGGGATGGGTGAGCAGCCCCGGCGCCCTCAGCCAGGCGAGCAGGTCGCCCGCCTCCCCCGCGCCCACCTCCCCGGCGCCCGCCTCCCCCGCGCGGGCCTGCGCCGGGAGGGGCCCGGAGCGGGCCGGTCCGGTGGCCGTAGCCGGTGGACGGGGCGCCGTCGGATCCTCGTCGGGGACGCAGAGCAGGAGGCCGATCATGGCCCTCCCGAGCGCCGTGTGGGCGAAGGGCTTCTTCCGGGGAAAGGCGAAGGGGATGCCCGCCGTCCGGAGGATCTCTTCGAGCAGCTCCGCCTGAGGGGCAGTCGAGCGGAGGACGACGGCGATCGACTCGGGGGCCATGCCCCCGGCCAGCAGGGCCCCGATCTCCTCGGCGACGAGCTCCAGCTCGGCGCGCTCCCCGCCGCCCTCGAGCAGACGGACAGCCTCGCCGGGGGCTTCGCGTGGGGCGGTGGGCTCGAACAGGTTGCGCTCGAGGTGACCGAGCGAGAGGCGGGAGGCGGGTGCGTAGTAGTCGGAGCGGGGTCCGAGACTCAGCTGCTCGGGGGCGAGGGGGGCGAGCGTGTGGAAGGCGGCGGCCCGCCCGGCGAAGGCGACCCGGCCGGGCTCGAATGAGAGAGAGACGGTGACGCTCGCCCCCACGACCCGGCCGAGCGTCTCGATCGTGTCGAGCTGGAGGGGGGTGAGGTCGTCGAAGCCGTAGAAGAGGACCGGCTGGTCGCCCCACAGTGCGGGGGTGCGGCGCAACGAGTCGAGGGCTGCCAGGGCGCGCTCGTCCTCGTCGAGGTACCCGATCTCCGCCAGTGCCCGCGTGTACGCCTCGAACAGCCTGCCGAGCCCTGCGGTCGCGGCGCCCTCGCCGTCCGCCGCGCGCCACCGTCCGAGAGCCTCGGTCAGCCGCCCGGGAGAGACCCGCAGCAGCTGCAGCTCGGAGACGATCGCGGCGAGTGCCCGCACGTATCCGCGGGACACCCCCGGGATCCCGCAGCGCACAGCGATCGCCTGCAGGAGACGCTCGCGGGCCAGCCCTCCCAGGGCCGGCCGGCCGATGCCAGCCCGACGGACAGCCTCGGCGATGAGGCCATCGAAGCCCGCGACGCGGACGCCCATCGCCACGCCCTCCCCCGCCAGCTCGCGGAGGTAGTGCTCGGCGTCGACCCGGGTCGGAACCACCAGCAGGGGGTCCGCTCCGTGGGCGAGGTGGCGACGCACGGAGTCCATCACCACGTGGGCCTTGCCGGCGTTCGCCGGTCCGCTGAGGAGTGTGATCGGCATCCCACCCATCCTCGCGCACCGCCCCGACGCCCGGAGGGTGACCGGCCGGGACCGTGGCAGACGGGAGGCTAGGCGGCGCTGCGCTCGCCGACTGCCGCGCCCGGCTCCGACGTGGCCCCGGCGTCGGCCTCGGCGTCGGGAGGCTTGGCGCCCTCCTTGGCCCACAGCTCATCGAACTCGACCCGCCAGCGACCCTCCTCGGTCTGGCTGAGGGCGAGATGGGCCCGGAAGCTCCGTCCGCTGCGCCCCCGGAACCCGGTCACCGCCTGCTCGGTGTATCCGGTCCTGATCAGCTCCCGGGCCACCGCCAGCGGCAGGGTCTTGCCGGCTTTCGCCTTCCAGATCACGAATCCGCACCCGGGGTCCTCGCGCGACCAGCACGAGTAGCCCTTGCGGTTCTCCACGATCTCGTGGCCGCAGATCGGACAAGGTCCGAGCCTGGCGCGAGGGATGCGAACGTCCTTGAGGGTCACGTCGAGCTCTTTGACGGTCTCCCTTGCGAAGCCTGCGATGTCGCTCATGAACTCCTTGCGGGAGTCCTCGCCCCGCTCGATCTTCCCGAGCCGCTGCTCCCAGCTGCCCGTGAGCCCCGGGGAGGTGAGGGCGTGCTCGTTCAGGAGCCTGATCACGTTGAGGCCCTTCTCGGTGGCGAGGAGGGCACGGCCGTCGCGCTCGAGGTAGCCGACCTGGATGAGGCGCTCGATGATCGCCGAGCGGGTGGCCGGGGTGCCGATGCCGGAGTCCTTCATCGCCTCCCTCAGCTCGTCGTCCTCGACGAGCTTGCCGGCCGTCTCCATCGCGCCGAGCAGCGAGGCGTCGCTGTAGCGACGGGGGGGTTTGGTTTCCTTGCGGACGCTCTCGATCTGCCGCGTCCGCACCCG
Source organism: Solirubrobacteraceae bacterium (assembly GCA_035314405.1). Lineage (GTDB taxonomy): Bacteria > Actinomycetota > Thermoleophilia > Solirubrobacterales > Solirubrobacteraceae > Palsa-744. Next base: position 6,227 of record DATFZP010000127.1, read on the forward strand.
CTCGTCCTCGAGCAGGCGAGGGAGCTGCTGATCGGTCTCCTCCTCCTCGTCCCCCCGGGCGTCGCCCTGGCCCGGGTGCTCGGCGGCGATCTCGTCGTAGACGCCCCGCCAGCCGGGGACCAGGAGCAGGCGGCCGCGGGTGCGGAACACGTGCCGTCCCTCGCCCTTCCCGGCCTCGGGCTCCCCCGCGTCCACGGCGGGGACTGTCGTCTCGACGCGGGTGTTCTCGAACACGGCCTCCGGGTGGAAGACGGCGAGGAAGCGCCGGGCCGCCATGTCGTAGATGCGGAGGTCGTCGGGGCCCATCTTCTCGAGGTTGTGCTCGGAGCGGGTGGGGATGATCGCGTGGTGGTCGGTGACCTTCTCGTCGTTGACGACCCTGCCGAGGGGGAGGACGTCGAGCCCGGCCACGTACTCGGCGCCCTTGCGGTAGGCCTCGTGAGCCCCCACGAGCTCGGCGATCGGCTTGATCTCCTCGACCATGTCGCTCGTCAGGTAGCGGGAGCTCGTGCGGGGGTAGGTGAGGGCCTTGTGCTCCTCGTACAGGCGCTGGGCTGCGGCCAGAGTGCGCTTGGCGGAGAACCCGTAGCGGTTGTTGGCCTCACGCTGGAGGGTCGTGAGGTCGTAGAGCATCGGGGCCTTCTCCCGCTGTTCTTTCTTCTCGAGCTTCGTGATCGTCCCCTCCCGGCCGGTGCAGGCGGCGACGATCGCCCGAGCCTCCTCCTCGGTGGCGATTCGAGAGCCGCGTGTCCCGCCCCCGGCTCCCGTCCCGTGGAAGCGCCCGGCGTAGATCCGCTCGTCCTTCTCCCCCGCCAGGGGGTCGGCGGCGAAGGTCGCGTCCACGAGCCAGTAGGGCTCGGGTTTGAAGGCTCTGATCTCCTCCTCGCGGCGGGCGACGATCGCGAGGGTGGGCGTCTGGACGCGCCCCAGGGAGACGGCGCCGTCGAAGGAGCTGCGCAGCCTGATCGTGGCGGCGCGGGTGGCGTTCATGCCGACGATCCAGTCGGCCTCCGAGCGTGACCGGGCGGCCTGCTCGAGTCGCTCGAACTCCTCAGCCGGACGCAGGGCCTGCAGGGCGCTCTTCATGGCCGCGTTCGTCATCGAGTTCAGCCACAGCCGTTTCACGGGCTTCTTGGCTTTCGCCTTCTCGTAGAGGTAGGCGAAGATCAGCTCTCCCTCGCGGCCCGCATCGCAGGCGTTGACGACCTCTGCGATGTCCTCCCGAGCGAGCTGTTTGGCGACCACGGCCATCTGCTTGCGGGAGCGCTCGTCGCGGACGACGAGCTTGAAGTGCTCCGGGACGATCGGCAGGTCGGGCATCCGCCAGCTCTTGAATTTGGGGTCGTAGGCGTCGGGTTCGGCGAGCTGGACCAGATGGCCCACCGCCCACGTGACCACGTGATCGGGGCCCTCGAGGTAGCCCTCCTTCTTCTGGAAGGTGCCGGGGAGCACGCGGGCTAGATCCTGTCCCACGGAGGGCTTCTCGGCGATCACCAGCGTCTTCGACATCGCGGTCAGAGTAGCGGGTGTCCTCGGCCTGCAAGCGGCGGGCACGGGCCGATCCCCGCTCGTGCCCGGGGGCGCCGCCGCCCCGTCCCGGTCACCCGGCGGCGCAGGAACCGGTGCTCAGCTGCTCACCCGCGGCGGCGCGGGAGCTCGCTTCGGCCAGCTCCCGGCCGACCGTTTCGTTGGCGACGCCGTAGCCCCCGCGGGAGCTTCCGCCGACCGTGCCGGCGAACACGGTGGTCAGCACCTGCCCGTGGGCGTCGACGAGGGGCCCGCCGGAGTTCCCCGGCCGCACGAGACCGCGCAGGGGGGTCAGCAGCCTGATCACGGGCCCGCGACCGTAGACGTCCTGGGTGGAGACGTCCTGGCTGCGACCGATGCGCCCCGGCTCGATCTCATAGGGGCCGTCCTCGGGATAGCCGAGGATCGCCCCGGGAGTGCCCGAGGCGGGGCTCTGCGCCAGGGGCAGGGACGGCAGTTCGAGTTCGGGGACCTTCAGCACGGCGATGTCGTTGACGGGATCGAAGCCGATCACCTGTGCGGGGATGCTCGGAGAGCCGCCGCCCACCTCGACCGTCGTGTCCTGCTCGCCGGCGACCACGTGGGCGTTGGTGACGACGGTGTCGGGGGCGGCGACCCAGCCCGAGCCCTCGATCGCCAGCCCGCAGGCCGTGCCGATCACGCGGACGACGCTCCGCGAGGCGGCTCTCACGCCGGCCGCCCGGCCGATCCCGGCGACGGGGGGGGCGACGTCGGGGTTGGGGCCGGAGATCGATGGGATCGGATCCAGGCGGGCGAGAGCGTTGAGGATCGGCCCCGACGGGGGCAGCACCTGGTTGAGCTTGCCGAGGATCACCGATCGCTGGATGTCCGCCCGCAGCTGGCTGGGTCCCGTGCTCTGGGCGGCGACGGCGGCGAGTATCCACACCACCCCGAGCCCGAGGGCCGCTCCGAGCAGGGCGCCCAGGGCCCCGTCGACGAGTCCGATGCCGGGGACGACGAGCGTCCTGCGGATGCGGAAGCCGAGGCCCTCGAGGCCGCTCGCGAGGATCGCCCCGGCGAGCACCGCGCCGATCAGCCCGAACGCGGGGGCATACGGCGAGGAGGACCCGCGGGGAAGTAGAAGAGGACCCAGGCGGGTGCCGAGGAAAGCACCGAAGGCGAAGCCGGCGAGGGACAGCAGGCCGACGATGAACCCCTGGCGGTATCCGAATATCGCCAGGGCCGACGCGAACGCCACAATGAGCCAGTCCAACTGAGTCATCAGCAATGTTCTACAAGCTCCATGACTGACAATCGGCACTCGCGTCTGCAGCGCGCCCGTCCCGTGCTCGCGGTGGCGGCGGTCGCATTCGCCGTGGGCGCGATCGCGGGCGCGCGCAGCGGCCCGCCGGCGACATACGCGGTGGCGGACCGGTTCGTCCAGGCATGGACGGAGGGGGACTACGCGACGATGCACTCGGACATCGACGAGGCTTCCCGGCGAGCGCTCTCGCCGGGGCGGTTCGCGGCCCTCTACCAGGAAGCGCTGACCACCGCCACCGCGGCCAGGGCACAGGTGACGGGCCCCGCGCGTGGAGTGGAGGGGGGGCTCGTGACGGTCCCCGTGAGGGTGGACACGAGGCTGTTCGGGGAGCTCCCCCTCGACTTCACGATGAAGGTGGCGGAAGCCGCAGGACAGGGCCTGAGGGTGCAGTGGTCGCCCTCGCTCGCCTTCCCGGGCCTGCGGCCGGGCGAGGCGCTGACCCGGAGGACGGCCCTGCCCGAGCGGGCGCCGCTGCTCGCCCGCGACGGCAGCGTGCTCGCCGAAGCCGTTCCGGGCACCCCGGCTGAAGCACCGACGGGGGAAGCCAGCAGAGGCTCCCCGCTCGGGGAAGCGGCGAGCTCCGTCGTGGGGACCGTGGGGGCGCCCCCGGCCGGCCGCCGGCACGCCCTGGAAGCGCAGGGGATCTCCGCCAACTCGATCGTGGGGCTCAGCGGCCTCGAGCTGGCCTACGACGCTCGTCTCCGGGGCACTCCCGGCGGGCTGCTGATGGCGGGGGAACGGGTGCTGGCGAGCGTCGCTCCACGGGCGACCCCGCCCCTGCGCACGACCATCTCGCCGGCGCTCCAGCGCGCGGCCGTGGCTGCCCTGGGGGGCCAGTACGGGGGGGTCGTGGCGATGCAGCCCTCGACGGGGCAGATCCTCGCGGTCGCCGGCATCGGGCTCGACGGCCTGCAGCCTCCCGGATCGACGTTCAAGATGATCACGGTCACGGGGGTGCTGCAGGCGGGGATCGCCAACCCGAGCACCGTGTTTCCGTACGCCACCTACGCCGTCCTCGACGGGGTCGAGTTGCACAACGCCAACGGGGAGGAATGCGGGGGAACCCTCGAAAACGCCTTCGCCGTGTCCTGCAACTCGGTCTTCACCCCGCTCGGCGTCAAGCTGGGGTCGACCCGGCTGGTGGAAACCGCCGAACGGTTCGGCTTCAACCACGACACGGGGATCCCCGGGGCGGCGACCAGCACCCTGCCGCCGGCGTCGCAGATCCAGGGCGAACTGGACGTCGGCTCGACGGCGATCGGCCAGGGGGAGGTGCTGGCGACGCCGCTGGAGATGGTGACGGTGGCGAGCACGATCGCCGACGAGGGCCAGCGTCCTCGGCCCACCTTCCTGCTGGACGAGCGGCCGACCATCGCCGCCCAGGCCACGAGCGCGGCCGTGGCCCGCACGGTCAGGCATCTGATGATCGGGGTCGTGCGCTCCGGGACGGGCACCGCGGCCGCGATCCCCGGAGTGGTGGTGGCCGGCAAGACGGGGACCGCCGAACTGAGGTCCCCCTGCACGTCGTCCTCCTCCTCCTCGGCGGAAGCCGGGGGGGAAGCGGCCAAGGAAGGCTGCGGAGCGGAAAGCGAAGCGAGCAACACAGACGCCTGGTTCGCCGCCTTCGCCCCGGCGCTGAAGCCACAGATCGCGGTGGGGGTGCTGCTCGTCAAAGACGGAGCCGGGGGGCAGACCGCCGCGCCGGTGGCCCGGCAGGTGCTCGAAGCGGGGCTGCAGGCAGGCCTGTAGGGCTCTTCGGGGCCCTAGGCCTCGCCGGGTCCGGACAGGCTGCCCCGGCTACACGTCGAGCTCTGCCGAGGCCGCTTCGGTGGGCCTGGCGGGGTTGATGATCTTCACCTCGAGGGGGCGGTTGTCGAGGGAGACGACCTGGATCTTGTACAGCAGGAGTGCGCCCTGGGTGGGTCCCGACCAGGCCGTGGAGCCGACCACCGGGAGCTGGCCGTTGGCCTCGACCAGCCCGCCCCTGAAGGCGTACAGGTTGGTCGTGTCGGGGACGGTCGGGGTGTAGACGTTGCCCTGGGTGTCGGAGATCGTGATGGCCGTGCTGGCGGGGAGGGGCACGGAGTTCTGGTTGTAGACCTGGACGAAGACCCCGAACCACTCCTGGCCGGGGTTCAGGCGGCGCTGAGCGGGAGTGAGGCCCTCCAGGTAGGAGGAGTCCTCGACGGCGGCCGGGTTCAGCTCCCTGGAGAGCTGGACCTGGTAGATGAGAGGCCCGACGTTCAGGTAGGGGGCGTTGGCCCCCGACTCCCCCGCGTAGGTGCCCGTGGTCACCCTCGTGTGGGATTCTCCGCATGCGCCGAGCGTCGGGGCGAGAGCGGCGAGCATGCAGAACACGGCCAGGGGGGGCTTGCGCAGGCTGCTGAACATGCGACGCGGCAGTCTATCCGCCTGCGACAGTGACGCGCCGACCCCTTCCACCGGCCGCCGTGCCCCCCTGCTCACCGGTCTCGAAGATCGAGCGCAGCCGTCGCATCACCCGCTCGTTCTTGCGCTTCATCCAGGCCCTCGCCCCGAAGGACTCCATCAGGCGATCGGAGAACGTCGCGGGGATGGTTTCGAACGTGAAGCGAACCCGGGTGGAGCCGCCGGCGGCGGGGGCGAGCTCGTAGACCCCGATGGTGCGGACGCGGTTGTTCTTTCCGGTTCGCCCGACCTCGACGATCCGGTGGGGGCGCTCGACCTCGGCGAACGTGACGTCGGCCCAGCTGAAGCGGTTGCCCGGGGCCTTGACCCGGAAGCGGGCTCCGGCCCCCACGCCGACCGAGTCGATCCTCGTGAGGTGCCAGTCGGTGAGGTAGTGGTCGGTGAACTCCGAGTGGTTTGCGATGTCCTGGAGGTAGTCGAACACCTGCTCCCGGGGGGCGGACACGATGATCGAGACGGTGACGGGGTTCACGGCCAGCGGGAGTGTATTTATTGGTCGGCCGGCCGGAGCCGCCGACCTCGGGGAGCGTCGCGGAGGCCCCCGGCGCAACGCTCTGGCCGGTGGCGCGGGAGCGCCGTCACACGGCGCGGGCCGTACCGGTCCCGCCGGGAGGGCGGGCGGGGCCGTCAGGCGGCGCGGGCCGTGAGCCGCACCGAGTGCCCGTGGGTGGGGTGGCGGACCGTCTCGGTGGAGACGGGCGGCTCGGGGTGGGAGGGGCGGCACAGGTCGCAGACCGTGCGCTGGCGCCTTCCGCCGAGCACGTGGACCTGCTCGCCGGTGAGGGGCGTGCGGCCACAGTCCGCGCAGCGGCTGCGGTCGGCCTCGAGGGCGCCGAGGCTGCGACGCAGGAGGATCCGCTCGAGCTGCTCGATGTGACCGACGGGCGAACGCATTGTCAGCCGGACTTCGCCGCGGAGCGCCGGGCTCCTTCCGCCGCAGGCGCCGGCGGGCCTGAGCCGGCGCCCTGCAGCGGGGTCGCGGAAGGGCCGTGAGCGGGGGTCCGGGAGGCCACGGGGGCATTCGCGGCCTGCATATCGTGGTTTTCCGACCGTCTGGGGAGGGTTTCCTACCGACTCGGCTGATTGACAGGCTTGTTATGATCGGCACCTGTTTCACGGCGAGGGAGCGCCCCCCGGCAGCTGTAGAAGAGAGGTAGGAGCACGGTATGGAGTCACTCACCTCGGGCACCTTCGTCGGCGCCGGCTCGTTCCGCTGCCGCCAGTGCGGCTTCATCCTCACCCTTTCGGGCACAGACTCCCTCGGGGAATGCCCCAGCTGCGGAGGACAGGCGTTCGTCCGGGCGTCTCTGTTCGGCCACAAAACCGAGCGGCTGCAGGCGGGGGACGCCGAGCAGGAGCCGGTCCTGTTCCGGCCCGCGAGCGTCAATCGGGACGCCCGCCTGAAGACGGCCCGCGAGCAGATCGAGGAGCCGGGGGAGTACCTCTGCTACGAAGACGGGAGCGCCATGAGGACCGTCCCGCTCACCCGGGAGTGGACCCGTATCGGACGCAGCCTCGCGGCGGACGTCCGCTTCGACGACCCCACCGTCTCCCGGCGCCACGCCCTGATCGTGCGGCAGGCCGACGGGGTCCGCCTGCTCGACGACCGCAGCCTCAACGGGGTGTTCCTCAACGGCGAGCGGGTCGACGGACAGACGCTGAAGGATGGGGATGAGATCATCATCGGGCGCTACCGGCTGATGTTCGTGAGCCTGCCGGGAATGGGCGCCCAGGGGCCCGCGGAGGGCTCGGACCCCACATCTGTGCACACCGTCGGCTGACGCCCCGGCGCCGCGGCGCCGGCCGGCAGGCCGCGAGGCGACCCGGCGGCTACCGCGATGGGACTCGGCGCGTAGTATCGCGTCGATGACACAGACGATCGCGGTGCTCTCCCAGAAGGGGGGGACCGGCAAGACGACCACCGTGAGGACCCTCGCCGACGTTCTCAGGCGCGCGGGCGTGAGCACCCTGGCGGTCGATCTCGATCCCCAGGGGAACCTGTCGGACTACTTCGACCTGCCGCCAGACGTCGAGCCGACGATCGCCGACGTGCTGTCCGGGAGGTCGAAGGCCCGGGAGGCCGTTCACGAGGAGCTCATCCCCGCCAACCTGAGCCTCGCCGAGACCGAGCTGATGCTTGGGGGGAAGATGGGCCGGGAGCTGACCCTCAGGAGGGCGCTGAAGGGGGTCGCCGACGACTACGAGATCGTGCTGATCGACTGCCCGCCGTCGCTCGGGCTGTTGACGGTCAACGCGCTGGTGGCCGCCGATTGGGCGCTGATCACCGCGGAGGCCCAGTACTTCGCGCTGCAGGGGGTGGAGCAGGCGATGGAGGTCGTCGAGCTGGCCCGGGAGAGCCTCAACCCCCAGCTGTCGCTGCTGGGGGTGCTGCTCAACCTGGCGGACATGCGCACGGTTCACTCGCGGGAGGCTCTCGCCTCGCTGAAGGAGCGCTTCGGGGACCAGGTCTTCGACACGGTCATCCGGGCGTCGATCGCCTACGCAGAATCGGCCGAGAGGGCGCGCTCGATCCTCGACCACCGCCCGGACCTCGGCTCCGACTACACGGCCCTGGCCGAGGAGGTTCTGCGGCGGCTGCTGATGGATGGGGCCCAGAGGCGGGCGGAGGGGCTCCCTCAGAGCTCGCCCACGTAGGCGCCCTGCGGCTGAAACGACGCGCGGAGCACCTTCGCCCAGCCGTCGACGGCGTCGGCGAGGGCCGCGGCCACCGCCCCGGTCTGCTCGTAGAAGCACCACACGAGCACCGTGGGGCCCGCCCCGGAGATGCTCGCCCCGAGGGCTCCCAGCTCGCGGGCTCGGGCGGCGAGCTCGAATGAGCGGGGGAACAGGTGTGCGCGGCGGGGCTCGTGCAGGCGGTCGTGAAGGCCCCGGGCCAGCAGGTCCCAGTCCCCCCGGGCCAGGCCGAGCACCAGGAGGGCGGCGTGGGCGATGTTGAAGACGGCCTCCCGCATCGGCACCTCGTCCGGGAGGGCCGCCCGCGCCTCGCGGGTGCGAACGGGCTGCTCGGGCACGACCGCGAGCGCCTCGAGCCCGGTGGGTGGGTCCAAGCGGGTGGCCCGGCCGTCGGCGCAGATC